>NZ_DASYMN010000041.1:0-17916 GCF_036009065.1 Bradyrhizobium sp.
TCTGGAAAGGATTGAGCCGAACACTCACATGGTGCCGCATGGCGATCGTTCCGGCGTCGTGATCGAGCCGTATCTCACGGATCAATGGTACGTTGATGCCAAGACCATGGCGCAACCGGCGATCGCGGCGGTGCGCAGCGGCGCCACCTCGTTCGTGCCGAAGAACTGGGAAAAAACCTACTTCGAATGGATGGAAAACATCCAGCCCTGGTGCATCTCGCGGCAGCTGTGGTGGGGCCATCAGATTCCCGCCTGGTACGGACCGGACGGAAAAGTGTTCGTCGCCGAAACCGAGGAAGAGGCCGTCGGCAATGCGCTCGGCTACTACGCCGAGCAGGAAGTCATCACGCCGGAGCAGGGCCGCGAGATGGCGCTCGACCCGGCAAAGCGGCAAAACTTCATCACCCGCGACGAAGACGTACTCGACACCTGGTTCTCCTCGGCGCTGTGGCCGTTCTCGACGCTGGGATGGCCGGACGATACCTCGGACGTCGAGCGCTATTACCCGACCGACGTGCTCGTGACCGGTTTCGACATCATCTTCTTCTGGGTGGCCCGGATGATGATGATGGGCCTGCACTTCATGAAGGATGTGCCGTTCCGCGATGTCTATATCCACCGTCTCGTCCGCGACGAGAAGGGCGCCAAGATGTCGAAGTCGAAGGGCAACGTCATCGATCCGCTCGGCGTCATCGACGACTACGGCGCCGACGCGCTGCGCTTTGCGCTGGCGCGCGCGGCGGCCCAAGGCCACGACATCAAGCTGTCGCCGCAGCACGTCGAAACCAACCGCAACTTTGCGACAAAACTCTGGAACGCCTGCCGCTTTGCCGAGATGAACGGCTGCGTGCTGCCGCCGGGGTTTGACCCCACGGCGACAAAGGAAACTTTTAATCGCTGGATTGTGAGCGAAACAGCGAGAACCGCAGGCGTAGTGGACTGGAAGTTGAAAGACTACAAGTTCAACGAAGCCGCTGGCGAACTCTATGCTCTGGTATGGGATATCTACTGCGATTGGTATCTTGAGCTCGTCAAGCCAGTCTTGCTCGGTGAGCGGGGCTCGGCAAAAGATGAAACGCGCGCCACTGTTGCTTGGGTACGAGATCAAATTCTGAAGTTACTGCATCCGTTCATGCCCTTCATTACTGAGGAGCTGTGGAGCGTAACCGCTATACGAGAAGAGATTTTAGCGCTTTCCGACTGGCCTAACCTTTCGACAGATTTTGAGAATACCCGGAGCTTCAGTGACGCTGGCGCCGAGGAAGAAATCGGCTGGCTGATTGAACTTGTTACGGCCGTCCGATCCGTTCGCTCTGAAATGAACATCACTGCACAAATACCTCTAATACTCGTTGCTCCCGGCGAATATACGCGAGAGCATGCAAGGTACTGGGGGGATTTTATAAAGCGGCTTGCCCGTGTATCTGAAATTTCATTTTCAGAGTCAGCACCGGAAGGCTCGGTACAAATCTTTGCTCGTGGTCAGGTCGCCGCATTGCCGTTGAAAGGCGTGATTGATCTTACGGCGGAGAAGGCGCGGCTCGACAAGGAATTGGCCAAAGCCGAAGCCGACATCAAGCGCGTCGATGCAAAATTGGCCAACGAAAAGTTCGTCGCCAACGCTCCAGAAGACATCGTCGAGGAAGAAAAAGAAAAGCGCGAAGCTGCCGCGGTGCGGAAGGCGAAGATCCTCGAGGCGCTCGACCGCCTTCGGCACGCGGCCTGAGAAGTTCATCCATGCTGGACCATGTCTACATCACGGCTTCCGACATGGTTGCGGCGGAACGGTTCTATGATGCGGTGATGGACGCGCTCGGCATCGTCAAGGTCGGACGCCGCGAGGACTGGCTTGGCTATGGCGAGCGGGCCGATGCCGACCATCCGGACAGGAACTACATCGCTATCCGGAAGGGGCCGGCGCCGCAGGAAGCCTATGCGCGCCATTGGTGCTTCAAGGCGCGGTCGCGAACCGCGGTCGACGCGTTCTGGGCAGCCGGCCTGGCGGCCGGCGGCACCGGCGATGGCCCACCCGGACTACGGCATTACCACGCGTCCTATTACGCAGCCTTCCTGCGCGATCCCGATGGCAACCGGATCGAAGCCGTCTGTCATCACGCGGTCTGATTGGACCGGCTTCCGAACGCAGAAGGAGCGATTGCGCCGGACCTTCATGAAATCCGACCCATACGCCGGATCATCGACGCTTCTTGAAATGAAAATCGACTTAGACGAAGAGGCCGCCAACCGAGCCAGCCTTACTCAATGCGATTCTTTTGAATCTTCGTCGCTCGGCTTCGGCCAATTCTCGGCTTGGGCCTGTTTAGGCAGCATTTGCAGCCACGAGCCTGCCAGCCGCAACCACGCATTTTTGTCGTCGGGGTTGATGGCGTTTTCTGCCATGCGACGGCACTCTGCCGCCTGCCGTCTATATTCTTCGTCCGTAGTCATGATGCCGCTATTAGATTCCCGTAATGTCCGGTCGGCAACATAAATCAAAAGGAACCCAGTAAAAAAGGGCCGGTACCGTCTATCGATGCTGGCGCTCGGCAGCCTGCGCTAGCTTGATCCATTCCTCAGCGATCCGGAGCCATGCTTCCTTATCCAGCGGGCTGAGAGCTTTGGTCCCGTGATCTTCGGCTTCTTTCGCCTGCCTGCGGAACCTTGCGGCATCATCTGACATGGCGACAGGGGTAGTCGCCATAGGTTCAATTAGCAAATGAGGCCGCCAGTTCGAAGCTACTCGGGGCCGTGCAAGAACAGCGAGATTTTGCGGTCAAGCTGCCAGAGTTCAACGTCGTGGCCGTCAACGAGTTGGCGGGCTTGCTCTTTCGCGGCCTCGTCGTTCTCACCGAAAAGTTCAACAGCACTGAGAATGTGGCCGTCGTCGCCCATGATGTACGCGCGATAGTGCTGAAGATCATCGGCCATCGCCGAATCTCACGTCGATTCCGAAACAAGGTTCGTTCACTTGGGCGATGCCAGTCCGGGCGAGTTCAGCCACTCGTTGATGTGCGAAGCTGTCTCAGCCTGGCGAGCCCGCCGCAAGAGCAGTTCCCGGGCCATGGTGCCGGGACGTTCTTTATCGGCCGCCTCTTTGAATCGAATGGCCTCTGCCGCGAGTCGCTGCTTAAAAGTAAGGGTGTTTTCCATGCGCTTGCTTCCCATAGCGCGCTGCCTCCGGTTCACGATCTCCTTATTTCTAAAATCGTTCAGAGTTGGTGTCGGCCCGGAAGCCGACTCTATGGCGAAAAAAAGAGGCACAATTCAAATTAGGCCACTTTGGTTAAACAGGCCAGTACCGGGCTGCGCGATCACGCGTCCTACTACGCAGCCTTCCTGCGCGATCCGGACGGCAACCGGATCGAAGCCGTGTGCCATCACGCGCTCCGATTGGACCGTCCAGAAAAGCCAAAGAGCGCGGCGTGATGGCGCCGCGCTCTTCAATATTATAGTCGCCGCCGCGAGCGACGATCAGTAGCGCGCGACCACCGGGCCGCCCCAGTTGAAGCGGTAGTTGAGGCGCGCGGTGGCCTGGTCGACCGTCAGCCGCTGGGTCGATGTCCCGGTGAAGAAAATGGGAGCTGCGGCAAGCCCGCTGGGAATGTCGAAGGTTGTGGCGCGGTTGCCGAAGTCGGTGTGGCGATATTCGCCGGCCACGCTCCAGTTCTGGCTGAACGCCCATTCGATGCCGCCGCCGACGGTCCAGCCCCAGCGCGTGGTATGGCCGCCATTGGTTGCCACGTACGTTCCCGCCGGAGGAAGGCCGATGCCCGGTCCGTTGACGAGCGTGGTGGTGGAGCCGCCGATCTCCGCGACCGCAGCGCCGCCGGTGACATAGAACAGGGCGCGATCGACCGCGAAGCCGGCGCGCCCGCGGAATGTCGCCATCCACTCGATATGGCCGAAATCGACCGTCACCGTCTGGGTGACCGGAACGGCGAAGATCGGCGCGCCGATGGTACGCGAGGCGGTGCCGCTGGTGCCGTTCAAGCCGGTGCCGACCGCGTCGGCCTCGAAGCCAAGCACGAACTGATTGACCTGCCAATTGTAGCCGATCTGGCCGCCGCCGATGACGCCGCTGCGTCGGCCGCCGCCGAGCAGCACGTCCAGCTGCCCGGGAATGATGGTCGGTATGGCCACCGCCGGTGGAAGCACAGCGAAGGGAGGGAACAGCGGTCCGAAATCGCTGCCGCCATTGTCGGGAGTCCAGGCTCCGCCGATATTGGCGCCGATGTAAAAGCCGGTCCAGCTGAAGGGGGCCGGCGCCATCGCCATCGGCGCGGCCCTGACGGCCATATCGGCGGCACTGGCCGTCACGATGCCAGTGAGTAACGCACTTCCCGCAACTGCCGCGATTGCCAGCTTCTTCATAGTTGCCCCCAAATTTCCGTCGGCGCAGTGCGCCCTAATCCGGAAATCCTAGTGGGGGGCCACTCAGAATGCTGTCACCGGCACGCCACAGTTGAGATTATTGCGGATTGTTCCACAGCGCGGGACGGCGGGCCAAAGCCCCGGCCGCTTCAAAACGGCTTGCTCAGGAATTTCGCGCCTTTCAGGCCATATCGCCACGGCAGCTCGACTGCCTTCGTGATGCCAATCCGCATTCCCGTCGCGATTTCAGGCTTCTCCGTCCGCGCATGCAGCGCAATCGGCGGCGCATCCAGCGCCAGCCCGTTATGAGCGTCGGTAATCCCGAGCGCTTCGGTCAGCTTGCCGGGCCCGGAACACAGCGACCGTTCGTCATGCAGTCCGCGCCGCCGCCGCATCGCCGGGATGCCGTGGGTCGGCTGCAAAGCGCGAATCAGCACCGCGCTCGCCGAGCCTTCCTTCTCGCAAACGAAATTCACGCACCAATGGATGCCGTAGGAGCGATAGACGTAGACAAAGCCGGGCGGACCGAACATCACAAGGTTGCGCGGCGTCGGCCCGCGAAACGAATGCGCCGCGGGATCGGTGTGATGATACGCCTCGACCTCGACGATGACGCCGCCGACGCCGTTCACCAGCAGCGTCGCGCCGATCAGTTCGGGTGCGACCTCGTGTACGCTGCGGGCAAAGAACGCGCGCTTCAGCGGCTTGCCCAGCCTTTGCTCGTTGCCGGTAAAGTTTCGGGCCATTAGGGCTTGGTATGCTAGACCGGAAGCAGGCCAAGGGGAGCGGTTGCGTTCCCTGACCGACTTCAAACGAGAAAGGCGTCTAGCGGCAAGGCGATTGTCGTGTGTCTCCCTAGGGATCACTGCACAACGCCGTTTGGTGCGGAACCTTTCACGACGTGGCGATAATCTTCAAGGGATTGGTAGCATTCGCAGGATGATTGCCTCAAACGTTCTATATCCAGGATCTGGATGTGGCCGCGCTTGCATCTGATTATCTCGGCAGCCTGCAAGGAAACGGCGGCCGCCGTTACGCTGGTGCGCCTTACCGCGATCATCTCTGCCAGCAAATCCTGCGTCACCGCGAGGTTCACTCCCACGAGATCGTTCATCCGCAGGATCCATCTGGATACCCTCTGTTGAACAGTGTGAACGGCATTGCATGCCGCCGACTGCTGGACTTCCGAGAGGAAGATTTGCTCGTAACTCAAGATCAGCGAGCGAAGCACCGGAAAATCCTGGACGATCTCAGCCAGACGCTCTGCCTGGACCACTGCCGCCTGACCTGGGACCTGCACAACAATCTTGTTGGGAGATACCTTGCCGTCAAGGGCCTGTAGCGCCCCAACCGCGCCATCACGACCGACCACGCCGGTTTGCACGAGACGACCGTCTGTCAGCGGGACCAAAAAGGAGATAACGCCTGAATACGGAAAGTACACTTGATCTATCCTTTCGAGCGGTTCCGCCACTACTTGGCCTTGCTCCAGCGGAGCCGCGCGAATATGCGGCCCAAGCCGGGACCTTCCTCCCGCGTCAAGCACAGACGCCAGCAATTCGTTTGGATTGTCGGCCACACGCGCTCTCCGAATGCCAGCTCACTATGTCACCTCGCCGACATTGGGGAAACCCGACATTGGAACTTTTTTCATCTCATGCGAGACTGCCCACTTCTACCACAGGCCTGGTACACTATATTAAAGCCGAACCGGAGCGATCCATGAGCCGTTATTTCCTGCACCTAAGAGACTTCAAAGGCGAGTTGATCGAGGACGAAGAAGGCTCTGATCTTCCGAGCCTGAGTGTCGCCAAGGAACATGCCATGCTTGCCATGCATGACCTCGTAGCTGAGGCGATTAGACGAGGCGATGAGCCCTCATTTGAAGCGATTGTCGTAGCCGATGAACGCGGGACACATGTTGCCGCCGTGCCCCTCCTTGCTGCGATCGTCGGCTTGCTCAAACACCCTGAAAAGGTCGTTCGGGCGGGCAGGTTCGAGGAATACCGCCGGAACGCGGATCAGTGCCGAGGCAAGGCTGAAAACACAGCCGAGCGCGAGGACAAGATCTCTTGGCTGAAGCTTGCTGATGCTTGGCTTCAGATGCTGCCGCCGACCCACTCGCCGAGTGGTGATCTCGCTGGTTGGCCCAGGCTATCCGATACGGACTCCAAGGCTTCCCACTGACATTCGTCACGATCCCAGCAAGATCACTTCATGGTCGTCGTCGTCGATACCGTCTCAGCCACCCCGCTGCGCCCGCGCCACCCTGAGAAGGTGAACCGGCCGGATGCGCTGTCGCCGCCGAAACCGGAGTGGATCCGGGTGCGCGCGCCGAACACGCGCGGTTATGCCGACACAAGCAGGATCGTCAAGGAAAACGGCCTCGTCACCGTATGCGAAGAGGCGGGCTGCCCCAATATCGGCGAGTGCTGGGACAAGAAGCACGCCACCTTCATGATCATGGGCGACACCTGCACCCGCGCCTGCGCCTTCTGCAACGTCAAGACCGGGATGCCCGGCGCGCTCGATGCCTCCGAGCCGGAGCATGTCGCCGAGGCCACATTCAAGCTCGGCCTCGCCCATATCGTCGTCACCTCGGTCGACCGTGACGATCTCGCCGACGGCGGCGCCGAGCATTTTGCGCAAACGATCCGCGCCATCCGCGCGCGCTGCCCCGCCACGACCGTCGAAATCCTCACCCCGGACTTCTTGCGCAAGGACGGCGCGCTTGAGGTGGTGGTGGCCGCCAAGCCCGATGTGTTCAACCACAATCTCGAAACCGTGCCGTCGCGCTATCTGACGGTGCGGCCGGGCGCGCGGTATTTCCATTCCATCCGGCTGCTGCAACGGGTCAAGGAAATCGATCCGGCGATTTTCACCAAGTCGGGCATCATGGTGGGCTTGGGCGAAGAGCGCCATGAGGTATTGCAGGTGATGGATGACCTGCGCTCGGCGGAGGTCGATTTCCTCACCATCGGTCAATACCTGCAGCCGACCCGCAAGCATCACGCCGTGATGCGCTACGTCCCGCCGGATGAATTCTCGGGCTATGAGAAGGTTGCCTACACCAAGGGGTTCTTGATGGTGTCGGCAAGCCCGCTGACGCGGTCGTCGCATCATGCCGGCGACGACTTTGCCAGATTGCGGGCGGCGCGCGCTGCGCTAACGCGCTGAGCATCTGATCATGCCGAGATTCTCCAGCAAGCGCCGGGTTCGCCACAGCGCGCCGCAGATGTTCGATCTCGTCGCCGATGTCGAGCGCTATCCGGAATTCGTGCCGCTGTGCAAATCGCTGAAAATCCGCCAGCGCACGGCAAAACCCGACGGCACCGAGATCGTCATTGCCGACATGACGGTGTCGTTCAAGCTGGTGCGCGAGGCTTTTACCAGCCGGGTGACGCTGGACCGGCCTAATCTCAAGATCATGGTCGAATATCTGCAGGGCCCGTTCAGCAATCTGGAGAACCGCTGGTCGTTCGAGCCGAAGAGCGACACCGCCTGCGACGTCGGGTTTTACATCGCCTATGAATTCAAGAGCCGGATGCTGGGGATGCTGATGGGCGCCATGTTCGACGCGGCGTTCCAGCGTTTTGCCGCGGCGTTCGAGAAACGCGCGGATGCGGTTTATGGGAAGCGAGTCACAAGCAACTCGTCATCCTGAGGCGCGCGCCGCAAAGCGGCGAGCCTCGAAGGATCGGCCACACGCGCCGGCGCTCGCGGCCCATCCTTCGAGACGCCGCGCAAGAGCGCGGCCCTCAGGATGACGATGGAGTGTGTGGCGCTCTGGTTTCTCACGAAACAGCGCTTTGCAAGAACTGCGCGCCGCACCGCGTCCGGACACGACTGTCACACCCTCGGCGCTCGCCGCCGCTTCACCGCGCTCCGCCGCGGCGATCGCGCCACCCGCGGATGCAGCCGGCTGGCGGCTTCGCGGCGCGGCTTGGCGGGCGCCTGTGGTCCGCGCGCGAGCTCCATCAGCATCCGCAACGCCTCGACGACCGAACGCTGACGCACCGTGCTGCGGCCGATGGCGCCGAAGCGGCACTCGCGATGCAGGATTCGTCCATCGCGCGCAGCGACGGCAAAATGCACGAGGCCGACCGGCTTGCCCGGGGTCGCGCCGCCGGGGCCCGCGATGCCGGTGATGGAAACCGCGAGATCGACGCCGGCTTTTTCCAGCGCGCCGATCGCCATCGCGGTGGCGGTTTCCTTGCTGACGGCGCCGAAACTGTCGAGCGTCGTTGCCTTGACGCCGAGCATCGTTCGCTTGGCGTCGTCGGAGTAGGTGACAAACCCGCGGTCGATCACGTCGGAGGAGCCGGGAATATCCGTCAGCGCGCCGGCGACCAGTCCGCCGGTGCAGGATTCGGCGGTGGCGACGGTGAGCTTGCGGCTCCGGCACAGATCGAGCAGCGAGCGGGAGAGGGCGCGGGCGTCGCTGCCGCTCATCTCAGTCGCTCCAACCTTTATCGTCCCACGGCAGGCGGATGGTGGCGCTGGCCATCGCGGCGACGCCTTCCTCGCGGCCGGTGAAGCCGAGCCGTTCGCTGGTGGTGGCTTTCACCCCCACGCGCGACAGGTTCAATCCGGTAATCTCCGCGATCCGCGCGCGCATGGCGTCACGAAAAGGTCCGATCTTCGGCCGCTCGCAGATCAGCGTCACGTCGAGATGGGCGATGCGTCCGCCGCGCGCGGCGACGCGATCGACCGCGTATTTCAGGAACCGGTCCGACGCGGCGCCCTTCCATTGCGGATCGCTCGGTGGAAAATGTGAGCCGATGTCGCCGTCGGCCAGCGCGCCGAGAATCGCATCGACCAGCGCGTGCAGGCCGACATCGCCATCGGAATGCGCCAGAAAGCCGCGTGTATGCGGCACCCTCACGCCGCAGATCATCAGGTGATCGCCATCGCCGAAGGCATGGACGTCGTAGCCGCTTCCCGTCCTGATATCGCCGAGCATGGCGCCGAGGCGCGCCTCTTCGCGGACAAAGTCTTCCGGAGTCGTGAGCTTCATGTTGGCCGGGTCGCCTTCAAATGTCGCCACCGTCAGTCCTGCCCATTCCGCCAGCGCGGCGTCATCGGTAAAATCGTCGCGGCCCTCGCGCGCCGCGCGCCTATGCGCACCGAGAATGACATCGTAGCGAAACGACTGCGGCGTCTGCGCGATGCGCAGCCGGGCGCGGTCCGGCGTGGCCTCGACATGCCCGCTGTCGCCGATCAGTTTTATCGTGTCGGTCACGGGAATTGCGGGTACCGCCGCGCCGGTCAGGCCTGCGGCATCGATCGCGCGTGAGATCACCGCCGCGGTGACGAAGGGCCGCGCAGCGTCGTGGATCAGCACGATGTCGGGCGACTGGCCTGCGAGCGCTTCCAGTCCGGCGCGGACCGAAGCCTGGCGGGTCGCGCCGCCGCTTGCAGGCGGCTGGTAGCGCATGTCGCTGACAGCTTCGTTGAACATCGCGGCATCGTCGGGATTGAGCACTGGTTGCACGGCAAAGATCTGTGGATGGCGGCAAAAAGGCTCCATCGCCCGCGAAATCACGGTTCGGCCGCCGATCGAGCGGTATTGCTTTGGGCCGCCGGACCCGGCACGGAGCCCGCGGCCGGCGGCGACAATGATGGCGGCAGTCCGTTTGGTTGTCGGCATCGTGATCTGTCAGGGGTAATACGGGAGGTGAAACCGGGCGTTCGGTCCGGTGGCGCACAGCCCTTATCACGCCGTCATGCGAAAACGGAACGATTCCCAATAGCTGTGCGTATTTTGTTGCAGTGCACTTGCAAGAATGCCAGAACTGTCTAAAGTGTAGGCATGAAACTTGACTGCACAAGAAATGTGCGCAGAATTATATGCGCGGCAGCCGCAATGAAGCGGTTGTCACAAAAATGAGTATTTCCGTGACCGGCCCGGTAGCCTCTGCATACAAGCCGCTGAAAATTGGCGATATCGAGATCGCGAACCGGGTCTTGCTGGCGCCGATGTCGGGGGTGACTGACGCGCCGTTTCGGCGGCTTGCAGCTTCGCTTGGCGCAGGCCTCGTCGTTTCCGAAATGACAGCCAGCGACGATCTCGTCCACGGCCGGCCGATGTCGGTGCTGCGATGCGAGGCCACCGGCATCGGGCCTCACGTCGTTCAACTCGCGGGCTGCGAATCACATTGGATGGCGGAGGGCGCGCGCGTTGCTGAGGCCGCGGGCGCCGACATCATCGACATCAACATGGGCTGCCCGGCGCGCCATGTGACCGGCGGCCAGTCCGGCTCGGCGCTGATGCGAGATCTCGATCATGCGCTGAAATTGATTGAGGCAACGATCGCAGCGGTGAAAGTCCCGGTGACGTTGAAAATGCGGCTCGGCTGGGACGACCGCTCGCTGAATGCCCCCGAACTGGCGCGGCGCGCGGAATCCTCGGGCGTGCAGCTGATCACGGTTCACGGCCGCACGCGGTGCCAGTTCTACAAGGGCGAGGCCGACTGGAGCGCGGTGCGGGCGGTGAAGCACGCGATCAAAATTCCGCTCGTGGTCAACGGCGACATCACATCCTACGAGAAGGCCGTCGCAGCCCTTGCGATGTCCGGCGCCGATGCGGTGATGGTCGGGCGGGGCGCGCAGGGCCAGCCATGGCTGCCGGGCCAAATTGGACGCCGGCTCGAGAACGGAATCGCGGAAGCCGCGCCGACGCTGGACGATCAGCTGAACTACGTCTGCACGCTCTACGACGAAGTCGTCAGCCATTACGGTCTGCGCATCGGGCTTCGCCATGCCCGAAAACATCTCGGCTGGGCGCTGGACACAGCTGCGAAAGTCAGCTGCGCGCCGGTGGCCGTTCTCAAGACCTGGCGGCAAAAGATCTTGACCGCCGAGGATCCCAATGGCGTGCATCGTTCTCTGCATGATGCATTTGGCGACTTTGCATGGAGCGCTTCCGCATGACATCCGCCGCGGAACATCGCCGCCCGCCGCTATCGGATAGCGACGCCATTCTCAACGCGCTGCCAAATCCTGTGTTGCTGGTCGCGCCCGACGGCAAGATCGTCGATGCCAACATGGCCGCGGAATCCTTTTTCGAGATTTCAACCCAGTTTCTGCGCCGCCAGTCGCTGAAGGAACTGGTGCCGTTCGGCAGCCCGCTGCTGGCGCTGATCGATCAGGTGCGCTCGATCGGCTCGCCGGTCAACGAATACAAGGTCGATCTCGGCACGCCGCGGATCGGCGGTGACCGCCAGGTCGACCTGCATGTCGCACCCTTGACGGAGCGGCCGGGCCATATCGTGGTGATGCTGCAGGAGCGCACCATCGCCGACAAGATGGACCGGCAATTGACGCATCGAAGCGCGGCGCGCTCGGTGATCGCGCTGGCTGCGATGCTGGCGCACGAGATCAAGAATCCCTTGTCCGGAATTCGCGGCGCGGCGCAGCTGCTCGAACAAGCCGCATCCTCGGAAGACCGCATGCTGACCCGGCTGATCTGCGACGAGGCCGACCGCATCGTCACGCTGGTCGATCGCATGGAAGTGTTCGGCGACGACCGGCCGGTGGTGCGCGGGCCCGTCAACATTCATTCGGTGCTCGATCACGTGAAAAGGCTGGCGCAATCCGGCTTTGCGCGCAACGTCCGCTTCGTCGAGGACTACGATCCATCGCTGCCGCCGGTGCTCGCCAATCAGGACCAGCTGATCCAGGTGTTTCTGAACCTGGTGAAGAACGCCGCCGAAGCCGTGGTCGATCTCGGCAGCGACGGCGAAATCCAGCTTACCACCGCGTTCCGGCCGGGCGTCCGCCTGTCGATCCCCGGAAAGAAATCGCGGGTGTCGCTGCCGCTCGAATTCTGCGTCAAGGACAACGGCCCCGGCGTGCCGGAAGACCTGCTGCCGAACCTGTTCGATCCGTTCGTGACCACCAAGCCGACCGGCAGCGGGCTCGGCCTTGCGCTGGTCGCCAAGATCGTCGGCGATCACGGCGGCATCATCGAATGCGAATCGCAGCCGCGCAAAACCGTTTTCCGCGTGCTGCTGCCGATGTTCTCGACCGCCAGGAAACTCGAACAAAGCAACGGCGACGACGTGCCGGGACCGTCATCGCTTGCCTCACAGGACTGAAAGATGAGGAATAAAAATGCCCGCAGGTAGCATTCTTGTCGCCGATGACGACACCGCCATCCGCACGGTTCTCAATCAGGCGCTTTCCCGCGCCGGATATGAGGTGCGCCTGACCGGCAACGCGACGACGTTGTGGCGCTGGGTCAGCCAGGGGGAGGGCGACCTCGTCATCACCGACGTCGTGATGCCCGACGAAAACGCGTTCGACCTGTTGCCGCGGATCAAGAAGATGCGGCCCAATCTGCCGGTCATCGTCATGAGCGCGCAGAACACGTTCATGACGGCGATCCGGGCATCCGAGAAGGGAGCCTACGAATATCTGCCAAAACCGTTCGACCTGAAGGAATTGATCGCCATCGTCGGCCGCGCGCTGGCCGAGCCGAAGGAGCGCGTCGCCCATCACGCCGACGAGGCCGAGTTCGACTCCATTCCGCTGGTCGGCCGCTCGCCGGCGATGCAGGAAATCTACCGGGTTCTCGCGCGGCTGATGCAGACCGATCTCACCGTGATGATCTCCGGCGAGTCCGGCACCGGCAAGGAACTGGTCGCACGCGCGCTGCATGACTATGGCAAGCGGCGCAACGGGCCGTTCGTCGCCGTCAACATGGCGGCGATCCCGCGCGATCTCATCGAGTCGGAATTGTTCGGCCATGAACGCGGCGCATTCACCGGCGCCAACACCCGCGCCTCCGGCCGCTTCGAACAGGCCGAAGGCGGCACGCTGTTCCTCGACGAAATCGGCGACATGCCGATGGAAGCGCAGACGCGGTTGCTGCGCGTGCTGCAGCAGGGCGAATACACCACGGTCGGCGGCCGCACCCCGATCAAGACCGACGTGCGCATCGTCGCGGCCAGCAACAAGGATTTGCGCATCCTGATCCAGCAGGGCCTGTTCCGCGAAGATCTGTTCTTCCGCCTCAACGTCGTGCCGCTGCGGCTGCCTCCCTTGCGCGAGCGCATCGAGGATTTGCCCGATCTGATCCGGCATTTTTTCGCGCTGGCGGAAAAAGACGGGTTGCCGCCGAAAAAGCTCGACGCGCTGGCGCTCGAGCGCATGAAGCAGCATCGCTGGCCCGGCAACGTCCGCGAACTGGAAAATCTCGCGCGCCGGCTGGCGGCGCTGTACCCGCAGGACGTGATCACCGGCTCGGTGATCGACGGCGAACTGGCGCCGCCGGCGGTGGTCTCCGGCGGCAACGCGCATCACGGCGTCGACAATCTCGGCGGCGCGGTCGAAGTCTATCTGTCCTCGCACTTTTCCAGCTTTCCCAACGGCGTGCCGCCGCCGGGCCTTTACCACCGGATCCTCCGTGAAATCGAGGTGCCGCTGCTCACGGCCGCGCTGGCCGCGACCCGCGGCAACCAGATCCGGGCGGCGGATCTGCTCGGCCTCAACCGCAACACCCTGCGCAAGAAAATCCGCGACCTGGACATTCAGGTGTACCGCACCGGCAGTTGAGATCGCCGCGCAGGGGGCACGATTTCCGGTTTGACGCGGGGCCGAGAGCCGTGCGGCGGTTGACGCCGGCAAAATGTGCCGCGGATTAGTCGCAATTCGGCAACATTGTGATATGAATGCATCAGTCCGGCTGTCGGCTCGACAGCGGCATCACGCTCACCTGTTCCGGAATGACCAGCGCAGATACGTCGGCCCCAGCGTTTGATCCGTCGTTCGCCGAGCCTCGTGGGTGGCCCCTGCGCAGGCTGCTGGCGCCGTTCGCGGTCGGCTTCGCGCTGCTGTCTGCATTCCTCACCTTCGTGGTGCTCACCGGCCTCACCCCGATCGAGCCCAAGCGCGAGGTCGTCGTCTCTTTCCTGCTCATCAATGCCGCGACCATCCTGCTGCTGGTTGCCATCATCGTCCGCGAAGTCTGGCAACTGGTGCAGGCGCGCCGGCGCGGGCGTGCGGCGGCCAGACTGCATGTCCAGATCGTCAGCCTGTTCTCGGTGATCGCGGTGCTGCCGGCGGTGCTGGTCTCGGTCGTCGCCAATGTGACGATCGACCGCGGCCTCGACCGTTTGTTTTCAGGGACGACGAAAGCTGCGATCGACAACTCGCTGATTGTCGCCAGCGCTTATCTCAACGAGCATGCCCAGCTCATTCGCGGCGATATTCTCGGAATGGCGAACGATATCGCCATGGCGCGGCCGTTGTTCGATCAGGACCGCCGGTCGTTTCGTGACATGCTGACGGCGAGCGCTGCTGCGCGCAATCTTCCGGGTGCGATGCTGCTCGACAAGGAAGCCAACGTTCTGGAAACCGCGCAAACCGGCATTGAGCAGGATTTCAGCAAGCCGCCGGCGGAGTTCATCAAGGGCTTCAACGATACCGAGCCGGAGATCGTGATCGAAGCGAATTACGTCGCCGCGGTCGTTCGCCTGCGCGCCTTCAACGATACGTTCCTGTATGTCGCACGCCTGCTCGATCCGCGCGTCGTCGCGCAGCTGCGGCAAACCCAGGCCACGGTTGCCGAATATGCCCAGATCGAATCGCGCAAGCTCGGCATCCAGGTGGCGTTCGCGCTGATGTTCGCGGTGATCGCGCTGACCATCCTGATGGCCTCGGTGCTGATCGGGCTCAATTTCGCCAACTGGCTGGTGGCGCCGATCCGGCGCCTGATGGGCGCCGCCAATGTCGTGTCGACCGGCGATCTTCACGTGCAGGTGCCGGTTCTCAAATCCGAGGGCGATCTGGCGCAGCTCGGCGAGACCTTCAACAAGATGACGCAGGAGTTGCGCACCCAGCGCGACGAACTGGTGAGCGCGAGCGAGGTGATCGACAGCCGGCGCCGCTTCATCGAGGCCGTGCTGTCCTCGGCGAGCGCCGGCATTATCGGCGTCGATGGCTTCGGCAGCGTCCGCATCCTCAATCGCTCGGCCGAGAAGCTGATCGGCCACGCGGAATCCGAAACGCTCGGCTATCCGCTGTCGGAAATCATCCCCGAACTCGACGACATGATGCGAACCGCGCGGGAGGGCACGCAGCGGCTGGTGCAGGGCCAGATCACCATCACCCGCGACGGCCGCGAGCGCAATCTTTCCGTGCGGGTCAGCGCCGAGCATACCAGCCAGTCGCAGGACAGCTACATCATCACGCTCGACGACATCACCGACCTGATTTCCGCGCAGCGCACCTCGGCATGGGGCGACGTGGCGCGCCGCATCGCCCATGAAATCAAGAACCCGCTGACCCCGATCCAGCTTTCGGCCGAACGCATCCGACGCAAGTTCGGCAAGGTCATTACCGAGGACAAGGCGATCTTCGAGCAGTGCACCGACACCATCGTGCGCCAGGTCGACGACATCAGGCGGATGGTCGACGAGTTCTCGCGCTTTGCGCGGATGCCAAAACCCGTGATGGAAGGCGAGGATGTCGCCGACACCGTGCGGCAGGTGGTGTTCCTGATGCGGGTCGGCCATCCCGAGATCGATATCGAGACGGTAATCAAGGACGAGCCGATACGGGCGCAGTTCGACCGCCGGCTGATCAGCCAGGCGCTCACCAACATCATCAAGAACGCGACCGAAGCCATTGAAGCTGTTCCGGCCGAGACACTTGGCAAAGGCCGGATCGAGGTCATCGCGATGCGCGAGGGCGAGGACATCGTGATCGACATCATCGACAACGGCAAAGGCCTGCCGAAGGTGAGCCGGTCGCGCCTGCTCGAGCCCTATGTCACGACGCGGGAGAAAGGAACCGGGCTTGGCCTTGCGATCGTGGGGCGGGTTCTGGAAGACCATGGCGGCGGCATCGAACTCCATGATGCGGCGGAAATCCGCCCAGGCGCGCGCGGAGCCTGGATGCGGCTGCGCTTCGCCATGTCCGGCCAGGCGCCGAACGCCAAGCCGGATGGCGGCGTGACGCCATCCCAGGATGAAACCGCCGAGCCTTCCGAGGCGACTGACAACGAGACAAAAATCAAAGCCGCAACAGGCAGCTGACAGGACAGGGGGTGACCCATGGCAACAACAAATGATATTCTGATTGTTGATGACGAAGCAGATATCCGCGATCTGGTTGCGGGCATTCTCGAGGACGAGGGATTCACCACCCGGACCGCTCGCGACAGCGATTCGGCGCTGACGGAAATTTCCAACCGCCGCCCGCATCTGGTGTTTCTCGACATCTGGCTGCAAGGCAGCAAGCTCGACGGCCTGCAGCTGCTCGAGG
Source organism: Bradyrhizobium sp. (assembly GCF_036009065.1). Classification (GTDB taxonomy): domain Bacteria; phylum Pseudomonadota; class Alphaproteobacteria; order Rhizobiales; family Xanthobacteraceae; genus Bradyrhizobium. Next base: position 16,642 of record NZ_DASYMN010000041.1, read on the forward strand.
CGATCAAGCGCGACCATCCCGAGCTGCCGATCGTGATGATCTCCGGTCACGGCAACATCGAAACCGCGGTCGCCGCGATCAAGCGCGGCGCCTATGATTTCATCGAAAAGCCGTTCAAGTCGGACCGCCTCATCCTGGTGGCGACGCGCGCGCTGGAGACATCGCGGCTGAAGCGGGAAGTGAAGGAATTGAAGCAGCTGGCGCCGGCCTCCAGCACGCTGATGGGCCGCTCCGCCTGCATGAACCAGCTGCGCCAGACCATCGAGCGGGCCGCCAAGGCCAACAGCCGCATCATGATCGTCGGCCCCTCCGGCGCCGGCAAGGAACTGACGGCGCGCACGCTGCACCACGCGTCGACCCGCTCCGAAGGCCCGTTCGTCGTCATCAATGCCGCGGCGATCACGCCGGAGCGCATGGAAGTCGAACTGTTCGGCATCGAACAGACCAACGGCGAGCAGGCGCGCAAACCGGGCGCGCTGGAAGAGGCGCATGGCGGCACATTGTTCATCGACGAGGTTGCCGACATGCCGCGCGAAACCCAGAACAAGATATTGCGCGTGCTGGTGGATCAGACCTTTCAGCGCTCCGGCGGCACCAACAAAGTCCATGTCGACGTCCGCATTATTTCCTCCACCGCGCGCAACCTGGAAGAGGAGATCGCCGAAGGGCGATTCCGCGAGGACTTGTTTCACCGGCTGAGTGTGGTGCCGATCCGGGTGCCGCCGCTGTCGGAGCGCCGCGAGGATATTCCCGAACTGATCGGCTATTTCATGGACCAGATTTCGGCCGCAACCGGCCTGCCGAAACGCCAGATCGGCCAGGACGCCATGGCCGTGCTGCAGTCGCATGTCTGGCCGGGAAACGTCCGCCAGCTCCGCAACAATGTCGAGCGCGTGATGATTCTTGCAGGCGGCGGGCCCGAGGTGATCATCACCGCCGACATGCTGCCGCAGGACGTCGGCTCGATGGTGCCGGCGATGCCGACCAGCAACAATGGCGAGCACATCATGGGCCTGCCGCTGCGCGAGGCTCGCGAGGTGTTCGAGCGCGACTATTTGATCGCCCAGATCAGCCGCTTCTCCGGCAACATCTCGCGCACCGCGGAATTCGTCGGCATGGAGCGCTCGGCGCTGCACCGCAAGCTGAAGGCGCTGGGGGTGGGGTAGGGCGTAGGGCGCAATAAGCGACGCGCATTGCGCCGCCCCCTTCAAACCCGCTCGCCGAAGTCGCCCGCGACCGAGGCGTCGCCCGCCCAATCTTCCGGAAATAATCCCG
>NZ_DASYMN010000042.1:0-8446 GCF_036009065.1 Bradyrhizobium sp.
GTTCCGGCTGTTCGGCTATGCCGGCACCGGCAAGACCACGCTGGCGCGGCACATCGCCGACGGCGTCAGCGGCGAGGTCAAGTTTGCAGCCTTCACCGGCAAGGCCGCTTTGGTGATGCGCAGCAAGGGCTGCGACAACGCTTCCACCATTCATTCGCTGATCTATCGCGCGCGCGAATCCGGCGTCGAGCAGCCGAGTTTTGAGCTATGGGACGACGCGCCGGCGTCCAAGGCAAAACTGATCGTGATCGACGAATGCTCGATGGTGGACGCGGAAATGGGCCGTGACCTGATGTCGTTCGAATGCCCGCTGCTGGTGCTCGGGGATCCCGCACAGCTGCCGCCGATCGCGGGCGGCGGCTTCTTCACCGACTGCGAGCCCGACGCGATGCTGACCGAGGTGCATCGCCAGGCGCAGGACGATCCGATCGTGCGGATGTCGATGGACGTGCGCGAGGGCCGCGAGCTCGATATCGGCCGTTACGGCGAAAGCCAGGTGGTGTCGCGCGCCGAACTCGATCCGGACCGCGTCATGAGCGCCGACCAGGTGCTGGTCGGCCGCAACAATACCAGGCGCGCCTACAACATGCGGGTGCGGCAGAAGCAGAACATCGAGGATCCGTTGCCGGTGGCCGGCGACAAGCTGGTCTGCCTGCGCAACAACCGCAAGAAGGGCCTGTTCAATGGCGGCCTCTGGCGGGTGAAATCGCGCACGGCATCGCGATCGAAATCGCGCATCCTCGGCCTGCGGCTGTCGCCGGATGAAGACACAGGCTTCAAGGTCACAAAAGTCTCGGTTCGAACCGATTGCTTCGAGGGCGGCGTCGACAAACTGCCGTGGGAACAGCGCAAGCCGTACGACGAATTCGATTACGGTTATGTGCTCACGGTGCACAAATCGCAGGGCTCGCAGTGGGACGACGTGGTGCTGTTCGACGAAAGTTTTGCATTTCAGGACAGCCGCGCGCGGTGGCTCTACACCGGCATTACCCGGGCGGCGAAGCGGCTGAGCGTGGTGGTGTAATAAACAAACGACGCCGTCATACGCGGGCTTGACCCGCGTATCCATCTGTCTTCGCAAAAAGCGCTTTTTCGAAGCGGATGGATGGCCGGGTCAAGCCCGGCCATGACGACTTCCGTCGTCACTTCGGATTTGGATCGACCAGTCCCTTGCTCGGCTCTTCGTATTTTCCGGCCCGCCGCAGCAGCACCGCTTTGCCGAGTGCGCGGGCAACGTTGCGTAGGTCTTCCTGAAACGCCTCATCCTTATCGAGCGCCTGATGCGACGTCGCATACGGCTCCATGTAGCCGATGTAGCCATCGGCCTCGCTCATGCCCCCCGCCGAGATCAGCGACATGTCGGTGAGCCAGTCGACCAGCGAGCGCCGCAGCGTTTCCGCGCCGACGCTGTCGCCATGAACGACGACGCCGAAATGCCTTCCCGCAAGATGCCGCGGATACGGCCAACCCTTCAATTCCAGCGCCTTGGCTTCGTCGGGCTTCTTACCATGGGTCGATGTCGGATCGGGATTGCCGCCATCGGCGCAGACCAGCCGGTCGATCATCGCCTTCAACCCGGTCGGTGCGTGATACCAGTTCACCGGCGTCACGATCATGATGCCGTGGGCCGCGATCCACAGCGGATAAATCTCGTTCATCCAGTCGTCAGTCTGGCCCAGCGAATAGTTCGGATAGCAACTGCACGGCCAGTGGCACAGCGGCATCGCGGTCGAGACGCAGGATTTGCAGGGATGGATCTGCTTGCCGAATTCGGAGGTGAGCCTGGAGAGATCGAGAATGTCGACCTCAAATCCCATCTCCTGAAACACCGGCTCGGCCAGCTTGATCAGCCGCCAGGTCTTCGACATTTCGCCAGGACAGGTGTGGTCGCTGCGCGAGGAGCCGTTGATAAGGAGGATGCGCGGGGTCTCGCCGGCATCGTCGTGCCGCCGTTGCGCGGCGAGGATGGCATCGCGCGCCGCCAGCCAGTCCACCGAGAGTTCGTAATCCGGGTCGGCAAAACCCGGTCCTGCCTTGCGCGTCACCGGCGCTTTGCGCGAATGGCTATAGCCATCCCATGCGGCGGCGACGATGGCGTCGAGTTCGCGCTGCAGCGGTTTGAAGGCGGGGTCCTTGAAGCGGCTGCGGTAGCGCTTCTCGAACTCTTCGCGCGACAATTCGACGGAAGGCATTCCCTTGCGGATACCGGCCTGCGCCATCGGACAAATTCCTTAAATAAAAACGACTGAAGCAAAAGGCCGCAGCCGGTTTCCAACGCCGTTCTCCGGGGCTGCGTTCCCTCGATGCTAAGGCCTTGGAAGGGCGCAGGATTTATTCACGAACTCGTGTGTTCAGGGCCGTAACAACAGTCGCGTTGCGGCGTATCTTGCTGCACAGAGGCCTGCTGCCGATTGCGAACCGCCCACTCCGCGTTAAACTGCCGCCAATCCGGCCGCCATCACCGACAAGGACACCCCAATGCGCCGTCACCCATTCAGCCGCCGCTCGCTCTGCGCCGCCATCGGCGCGCTGGCGATCACAGCTTTCGCCGCAGCACCCTCGCGCGCGGCGGAAGACGCCGTGATCATTCCCCCACCTGCTGTTGACGTCCAGGCGTCCGACGGCATCCAGACCGCGGTGATCGCGGGCGGCTGTTTCTGGGGCGTGCAAGGCGTGTTCCAGCACACCGCAGGCATTGTCAACGCGTTGTCCGGTTATGCCGGCGGCAGCAAGGCGACTGCGAGTTACACGATGGTCAGCACCGGGGCGACCAGCCATGCCGAAGCCGTCGAGATCAAATACGACCCGAAGAAGATCACTTACGGAAAAATCCTGCAGATTTTCTTCTCGGTGGCGCACGATCCGACCCAGTTGAACCGTCAGGGCCCGGACTCGGGCACGCAATATCGTTCGGCGATCTTTGCCGCCAATGATGAGCAGAAGAAGGTCGCCGATGCCTATATCACTCAGCTCAACGCCGCCAAAGTCTACAAGAAACCGATCGTGACCAAGGTCGGCCCGCTGGACGGGTTTTATCCGGCCGAAGCGTATCATCAGGACTACCTGACGCTGCACCCGACCCAGCCCTATATTGTGTTCAACGATATCCCGAAGGTCGAAGCTCTGAAGAAGATCTTCGCGGAGAATTACATCGAGAAGCCGACGCTGGTGAGCAATGCCAAGGTTACCAACTGACGGCGGAATAGAGGAACCTATGACCGATACCAAAACCGCAAAGGTTGAAAAGACGGAAGCCGAGTGGCGCAAGGAGTTGACGCCGATGCAGTATGCGGTGCTGCGCGAAAAGGCGACCGAGCGGCCGTTCTCGGGCGAATACGAGCATGAGCACCGCAACGGCACTTACACCTGCGCCGGCTGCGGCCAGACGCTGTTCGAATCCGACGCCAAGTTCGATTCCGGCTGTGGCTGGCCGAGCTTTACCGCGCCCGCGGCCGAGGGCCATGTCGACGAAGAGCGCGACGTCAGCCACGGCATGATCCGGACCGAAGTGCTGTGCTCGAAATGCAATGGCCATCTCGGCCATGTGTTCGAAGATGGTCCCGGGCCGACTGGATTGCGCTACTGCATCAACTCCGCGGCGCTGAAGCTGCAGCCGAAATAACTGGTCCGAAACCGCGTCATGGCCGGCCTTGTCCCGGCCTGACGAGAGGGATGTTTTGGATCGGTCTCTCATGGAACCCGCCCCCGCAATGTGCTTTGCTGGGTTCAAGGCCCGCAGTCGTCATGCGTCGACGTATCGCCCAAAGGGGAATGCGCATGTCGTTCGGCCTGATCCTCATCATCATCCTGATTATCCTGCTGCTGGGCGGCTTCAGCGGCCGTTTCGGCGGCTATGGCTATGGCATGGGCCACCCGGGAATGGGGCTAGGCGGATTGATTTTGGTGGTGCTGATCATCCTGGTGCTGCTCGGCAGGCTCTGAGCCGGCCCATATCACTGAAATCACAGGTTTAATTTCGACCGGCGGCCCCGGGCGCGCGGATTCATCATCTGCTCCGCCAAGAGTCGCATTTCCGCCAAACGAGCCTATATTAGGGTCTGTCCTCGAAATGATCTGCCCGGCCCGCCGCCACTCGGCTGCCCATGGGTTTGCCGTCATTTCCATTGCGTTCTTTCGAGAAGGTTATCCGCCATGGCCGCATTCAGCTACAAGACCAGCGCCGAATTGTTTCCCGCCGCGATCCGCAAGAAGAAACGTGCGGGTTTTGCGTATCGCCGCTTCGACACCGCCGCTGAGGCGGTGCGTTTCGCGATCGAGGAACTGCCGGCGGATTCGCTGAATGGCGCCTACCTGCAGGTCGAGGAAGCACGCTTCGATCAAAACGGCATTCGCACACTGTATGACAGCGCCGAATTTCCGCTGGCGCGCCGCGCTCCCGAACCGCCCGCCGAGGCCGCCACCAGCGACAAGGCCGACGCCGCCTGATCCTTCTTTACCTCTCCCGTAGGGCGAGGGAGCGCGCCGCAGGCGCGGCGCCACGGCGATCAACAACCTCTCCCATCAGAGTCTCGGCTGCTTCTCCAGCCAGCGCTGCAGCAGTTTGACGTTGCGGACGTTGGCGCGGAACATCACGTCGAAGGCGTCGCCGACCAGCGGCACGATACCGACCACGCCATCCAGCGCCACATTACCGAGCATCCGCGTGGTCAGGTGCCAGGGCGCGCCGAGCGCGCGCGCCTCGCTCACTACCCACAGCGAGATCGCCGTGGTGATGATGTCGCCGACCACCGGGATCAATCCGATCAGCCCGTCGATGCCGTAGCGCACATTGGTGCCGGGCACGATGAAGGCGACGTCGAGCAGCTTTGCCAGCGCGTCGAGCCGCGCCAGCCGCTGCTCGCGGGTGAGGTTGCCGAACGGATTGGCCGACGAGCTGCGAAACTCGAACGAGCCCTGGCCAAGCGCGCCCTTGAAGGAGCCTTGTCCAAACGAGCCTTGCCCGAGCGCGCCGCGCCCCAACGTTTCCGCGGGGATCTCGCGTCCCTCCTGGTCGATGATCGGCGCCGTCTTGCGGCGGGTCGGTTGTGTCATGCGCTGTGACATGGGGCTGACGTCCAAAGCTTGCAAGTCTCGAACTCATGGCTGCGCCTGGAACTGCGGCGCGCGCGCCAGCGTCGCAAGGTCGCAGTCTTCGCAACAGCGCGCATCCTTGTAGTCGATCCAGTTGTGCGCAAAGACCCGCTCATCGGTAATGCCATAGCGCGCCTGCAGCACGCGGACGAGAATGCGCCACGCGGCAATCTGTTCCGCGCTCGCAAGCCTCGCCACGTCGGGAAAATGCCGGCGAATTCCACCCCGATCGAATTGCCCTTCAGCGCCTGACGAAAGGTCGGGCGGTTGTCGATGTACTTATTGTCGTTGCGGTTGGCGCCGTCGCCATGAGTCGGGATCGCATCCTCCGGCACCGCCCAATACACCGTGCCGTCGGTTTCCACCCAGACCGTGACGCCGCGCCGGGTCGGGTTTTTCGCCTGCGCCAGCGCGCCCCGGAGAGAGTGTTGTTGCGCATCACACTGCTCCTTGCTCGGGGCAAGCGTCATCGCTGCCCGCAAATTCCTTCACGTGAATGGGGGGGGGTCGGGGGACCTCGCTCTCATGAGAAGAGAGGGAGGCGGAACGCCGAAAGGCGCACCTTGGTAACGGCCGCGGCTTATTTCCCGGATCGCCGGGAAACAGAGGCACACGGCAACGCCTCTCGGCGCTCCACCGCGGCGATTTCTTCGACCTTGGGGCCGCGCTTCCGGCACAGGCGCGAACCGAAGCTCGCCATCCAGGCAGGCTTTCGCCCACCCTTCACCTGCCCCGTCCAGCCATTGAAGGCAGAGCCCCGTAGTGGGCCCGGACGGCTACCCAAGGCCCCCCGAGTGCGCAGGGCACGACCCCCACGCCCGCAGGCGCCGCATCCCGCCCCGCGCTACAAGCGTCCCGGCAACGCCCCTTTAACAGGGACGGGATAGGAAAGAATTTAGTCTACAAGGAAAATATGTCAAGAGGAGAAAGATTAAATTTTTAGGCTAAGGGCGAGAATAGCTATGCTCGATAGATGAATTTATCTGGCCAGGCTTGACCGGCCATGATGACGTTCACGAACTAGCTGAGCGGCGCGAATTGAAGGTATCCGATGCTGTAGATTCCAGAATCCGAAACTGCCTTTCGCAGATTGCACTTCAAACCAGATTTGGACTTACAAAGGACCGGATTCGCGTTTAGATATTCGAGATAACGTTCAAGAAATGCTACAGCTTCACAGATTGCAAGAAGCTGAGCTAGTCAGTCAAGCGAAGCGTTGGTGAAGTCGAAAGACGAAATCAATCGACGGGAAGAAGAATACAAAACACTAGAGGGTCAGGCGATTTCCTGACTGCGGACTCAAGTAGCGTCATTGCCGGGCTAGACCCGGCAATCCATCCCACTTCGCAAGACTCATTTGATCGATGGATACGCGGGTCAAGCCCGCGTATGACGGCGGAGAATCACTCCCCCCACGCCGCGAACGCATCGCCGAATGCGCGCTCGCCGGGGGCGCCTTTTTCGATGGCGATGATGGCGCGGCGCTGGTTGGCGTAGACCAGCGGTATGTCGAACCACGAGCGTTCCTTCAGCAGCTGCAGGTTGCGCGCGCGGTCGCTGTCGACGTTGGACAGGCCGACCAGGAAGAAGCCTTCGGTGACTTTCACCGCGAGCCCCGCGAGCGGGGTGCCGCGCGCCTGCTCGTTGGATTTCATCAAGATGCCGGGCACGTTGCCGACGCCGCCGCCGTCGAAATTCTGCGGCAGGATGAAGGTCAGTTCCGCGGTGTGGCTGGCCGGCAGCGATGAGTCGGTGTTGCGGCGGAACGACATCGTCATCTTGAACTTGCGCTCGGGGATGTCGATGTCGGCCCGCACCGCGAGATCGCCCTTCTGGTTGCCGGTGCCCTTGATCGCTTCGGTGCGCCACACCACCGTGCCGACATATTGCTTGCCCTTGGGGTCGGCGGGATCCTCGTCATACAGCACCACGCGTTGCGCCACCGGCGCTACCGTCTCCGAGGAGGACGGCTGGCCGACGCGGTCGGCGATCTTCGGCTTGGGCGCCGGCGTGGTTGTGTCCTTCGGCGCTTCGACCACCGCCGAGGGTTTCAGCATCTGGCGCACCATTGAGACCAGCGCAGGTCCCCACAGGATTGCGGCGCCGGCGAGGATCAGCACGATGCCGACGGCGATCGCGCTCTTGAACGGAAAACTGCCGCCGCGTGGCGCGCGCGGGGCCTTCTTGTTCTTGTCGGCTGCGGGACGCGGACGCGGCGCAGGCTGGTCCGGCGGCGGGGTCCAGCGCGCGGCTTCCTCGGCCGATTCGTCATAGGAATACGGCAGATCCGGATCGGCGCCCCGGTTCTCCATGCTCGGCTCGAGCCGGTCGAACTCCGGGGTGGGCGAGGGGACGTTGGCATAGGTTTTTCGCGCCGAGCGGCTGGCCTGCGCGGCGGCGCGGCCGAGATCGTCGGCGTCGGCGGCGATGTCGCGAAAGCCGCGCACGCCCGGCGCCTGTGGCGGCGCGGCGGCGTCGGGACGGCGCGGCGGGCCCGGTCGGTCGCGGGCCGGCGGCAGCGCCGGGTCCTGTATGCCGACCGCCGGCTGCGGGGGCTGCGGGGATTGCGGCCGCGGCGGCGGCTGGTTCGGAGCGGGCGGCGGTTCGGGCCGGAGATTACGTTGTGGCGGCGGCGGGGCGGCCGGCTGGCGCGCGCGCGGTGGCGGCGACGGTTCGCCGGGCTTAGCGGCGCTGGCGCGCGCGGTGCCGGCGCGGAACGCATCGCCGGCCCGGGACCCTGCCCGCGAGGCCTCGCGCGCGCGCTGCGCGGCCTCGGATTCGACCTTGCGCACCGCTTCTTCCAGCGACAGACGCTCGCGGGTGATTTCGGATTCGGACAGCGGCGGCTGCACACCGCGCAGCTGCGCGATCAGCGCCGCGCGCGCCCGCTCATACAGCGCGCGCCGCTGCTCGCCGGGGGCACTGGCATCCAGTCCGGCAATGGCGCGGGCGATCAGCGGGTAGTAATCAGCCATATCTCTCTATCTGGACGCTTTCCGGTAATATCGCGTTAAGCCTCGAATGGGTTCTGTACCAGAATAGTATCCTCGCGTTCAGGGCTGGTGGAAAGCAGCGCAATTGGGCAACCGACCAATTCCTCGACCCGGCGGGCGTATTTAATGGCCTGGGCCGGCAAATCCGCCCACGAGCGGGCATTGGCGGTCGGCTCCTTCCAGCCCTCGATGGTCTCATAGATCGGCTCGACCCGCGACTGCGCGCCCTCGCCGGCCGGCAGATGGTCGATTTCGCGCCCGTCCAGCCGGTAGCCGGTACACACCTGGATGGTATCGAAACCATCGAGAATATCGAGCTTTGTCAGCGCCAGGCCGTTGATGCCGCAGGTCCGCACGGTCTG
>NZ_DASYMN010000043.1:0-3422 GCF_036009065.1 Bradyrhizobium sp.
GATGGTCATGCCGCCCTTGATCGCATCGGAAATCTCCGTGAGATCCTTGGCGTTGTCCTCCGGGATCAGCACCGTCTTGATGCCGCCGCGCGCGGCCGCCAGCAGCTTCTCCTTCAAGCCGCCGATCGGCAGCACCCGTCCTCGCAACGTGATCTCGCCGGTCATGGCAACATCGTGTCGAACCGGGATGCCGGTCATGATCGAGACGATTGCGGTCGCCATCGCGACGCCCGCGGACGGTCCATCCTTCGGGGTGGCGCCCTCCGGGACGTGGACGTGGATATCGCGCCGGTCGAACAGCGGCGGCTCAATCCCAAAGCCGACCGCGCGCGAGCGGACATAGGACGCCGCCGCCGAAATCGACTCCTTCATCACGTCCCGCAGGTTGCCGGTGACTGTCATCTTGCCCTTGCCGGGCATCATGACGCCTTCGATGGTGAGCAGTTCGCCGCCGACATCGGTCCAGGCAAGGCCGGTGACGATGCCGATCTGATCCTCCGATTCGATCTCGCCATAGCGATATTTCGGAACGCCGAGGAACTCCTCCAGCGATTGCGCCGTGACCTTGACCGTCTTCTTCTTCGACAGCATCAGCTCCTTCACCGCCTTGCGGGCCAGCGTCGAAAGCTCACGTTCGAGGTTACGCACGCCCGCTTCGCGGGTGTAACGGCGGATCATCAAGAGCAGCGCGTCGTCCTCGATCGACCATTCCTTGGAATCCAGGCCATGCTTGGCGATCGCGTTCGGGATGAGATGCTTGCGGGCGATCTCAACCTTCTCGTTCTCGGTATAGCCGGCGATCCGGATGATCTCCATGCGGTCCATCAAGGGCCCGGGAATATTCAGCGTATTCGCGGTGGTGATGAACATCACGTTGGACAGATCGTAGTCGACCTCGAGATAGTGGTCGTTGAAGGTCGAGTTCTGCTCGGGGTCCAAAACCTCGAGCAGCGCCGAGGACGGATCGCCGCGGAAATCGGCGCCCATCTTGTCGATCTCGTCCAGCAGGAACAGGGGATTCGAGGTCTTGGCCTTGCGCATCGACTGGATGATCTTGCCGGGCATCGAACCGATATAGGTGCGGCGGTGACCTCGGATTTCCGCTTCATCGCGCACGCCGCCAAGCGATACGCGCACGAACTCGCGCCCCGTAGCCCGCGCGATCGACTTGCCGAGCGAGGTCTTGCCGACCCCGGGGGGACCGACCAGGCACAGGATCGGGCCGGTCAGCTTGTTGGCGCGGCTCTGCACGGCCAGATACTCGACGATGCGGTCCTTGACCTTCTCCAGGCCATAGTGGTCGTTGTCGAGCACGGTTTGCGCAGCGACCAGGTCCTTCTTGACCTTGGACTTCTTGTTCCATGGAATCGACAGCAGCCAGTCGAGATAGTTGCGCACGACGGTTGCTTCCGCGGACATCGGCGACATCTGGCGCAGCTTCTTCAGCTCATGCTGCGCCTTCTCCCGCGCTTCCTTGGAAAGCTTGGTCTTGGCAATCTTCTCTTCCAGATCGGCCAGTTCGTCGCGGCCTTCGTCGTCGCCGAGTTCCTTCTGGATCGCCTTCATCTGCTCGTTGAGGTAATACTCGCGCTGGGTCTTCTCCATCTGGCGCTTGACGCGCGAGCGGATGCGTTTTTCGACCTGCAGCACCGAGATCTCGCTCTCCATCAACCCCAGCACCTTCTCGAGGCGCGCAGTGACGGACAGCGTTTCCAGGATCGTCTGGCGATCGGCGATCTTGACGGCAAGATGCGCCGCGACGGCGTCGGAAAGTTCGGCGAAGTCGGTCTTGGCCTGAACCACTCCGACCACTTCGGCCGAGATTTTCTTGTTGAGTTTTACATAGCTCTCGAAATCCGAGACGACGGAGCGCGCCAGCGCTTCCGCCTCGACCGAGGTCGCGTCGGTGTCGGCGAGCGCCACCGCCGTGGCTTCGTAATAGTCGGCGCGGTCGGAATATTTCTGCACCTTGGCGCGCTCAAGGCCCTCCACCAGCACCTTGACGGTGCCGTCGGGCAATTTCAGCAGCTGCAGCACGCTCGCCAGCGTGCCGACTTCGTAGATCGAATCCGGGCTCGGATCGTCGTCCGACGCATTTTTCTGCGTGGCGAGCATGATCAAAGCGTCGTTCTTCATGACCTCTTCAAGCGCGCGAATGGATTTCTCGCGGCCGACGAACAGCGGCACGATCATGTGCGGGAAAACCACGATGTCGCGAAGCGGCAGCACCGGATAGGAGTGGCTCTCGCCGTGAACGATAGATGGCCGGGATTTTGCGGGTGTCATGGCCCATTCCTTTTGTTGTGCCCCCTTGCACGCAGCCCGCAATTTCGCGCAACCGCCACAAGGTGCCGAGGTGTTCCGGATCGCACGGCCAAGTCGCTGGCCTCGCTCACCCGGATCGAAATGACAGCGAATCTTGAGATGCTTTCCGCCGCCGATAGCATTAGGTGGCTATCGGGCATAGGGGTGTCAAGTCACCAGAAAAAGCCCGTCAATCCGGGGTAAATGCGGCCTCGCGTGCTTGCGCCTCTCCCCGCAGGGGAGAGGTCGATGCGCATCGTCAGATGCGCATCGGGTGAGGGGTCTATCCGCGAGTCCAAGCGCGTGGATAGGCCCCTCACCCGAAGCCTGCGCTGCGCTTCGGGTGAGGCCTCTCCCCTGCGGGGAGAGGTAATTCGCCCTCCGAATCAGGCGCTGGCGCTGCTCTCTGCGGTACGGTCCGAGCGATCGGCGTAGATGTAGAGCGGGCGAGCCGTTCCCTCCACCACTTCGCGGGAGATCACCACTTCCTCGACGCCTTCCAGCCCCGGAAGATCGAACATGGTCTCCAGCAGGATGCTTTCCAGAATCGAGCGCAGTCCCCGCGCGCCGGTCTTGCGCTCGATGGCCCTGCGCGCCACCGCGCCCAGCGCCTCGTCGGCGAAGGTCAGTTCGATGTTCTCCATCTCGAACAGCCGCTGATACTGCTTCACCAGCGCGTTCTTCGGGTCGGTGAGGATCTTCTTGAGCGAAGCTTCGTCGAGGTCTTCCAGCGTGGCGACCACCGGCAGACGTCCGACGAATTCCGGGATCAGGCCGTACTTCAACAAATCCTCGGGCTCGACGTGGCGGAAGATTTCGCCGGTGCGGCGATCTTCCGGCGCCAGCACCTGCGCCGCAAAGCCGATCGAGGTCGAGCGTCCCCGCGCGGAGATGATCTTCTCCAGGCCCGAGAACGCGCCACCGCAGATGAACAGGATGTTGGTGGTGTCGACCTGCAAAAATTCCTGCTGCGGGTGCTTGCGGCCACCCTGCGGCGGCACCGAAGCGACCGTGCCTTCCATGATCTTGAGCAGCGCCTGCTGCACGCCTTCGCCCGACACGTCGCGGGTGATCGAGGGATTGTCGGACTTGCGCGAGATCTTGTCGATTTCGTCGAT
>NZ_DASYMN010000044.1:0-3215 GCF_036009065.1 Bradyrhizobium sp.
CGGGTCGAGGGCAAGATCACCCGCATCATCGACAACGGCTTTGCCATGAGCGTCGGCGCCACCGCGCGCAAGCGCGACAAGCTGGCGGCGCAGCTGACCTGGCTCGCCAACCGCGACATACTCAACCTGCCGGAAGACCGCCGCCACGACCGCATCGTGCCGCGCAATCCGATTTCCGTGCTCACGCTCGAGGACGGCAGCAAGATGACCTGCCGCGTCATCGACATGTCGCTGTCGGGCGCTGCGATCGCCGCCGAGAACCGGCCGCCGCTGAAATCGCTGGTGTCGCTCGGCAAGGTGCAGGCCCGGGTGGTGCGAAACCTCGAAGAAGGCTTTGCGCTCGAATTCGTCCACGAGCAGCTGGCCGAGACGCTGGAAGATAGCGTCTCCGCCCGGTAAACAGCCGCGCGCGGCGATACTTCATTTTTACGAGCTTTGAAGGCGGACTCCGCGTTGCCGGATGCCGCCTTCGGCCGTTTTGGCGCCCCTTATCCGATCAGCGCAGCCATGGTCCCGCAGCAAGCCCGCGGTTTTATTGGCCTCGACGCAGATGCGTAAAACTTGAATCAATTGCAGTTGTTTCAAATTTTAGTAGAAATTGATTCAAGTATAGATTCAATTATCTAAAGTATTGAGAAGTATTCAATTCAATTGTACTGGCGCAACTTAGCGGCGGCGCAAAACCTTTGTGCAAATGATGGTCCCAACAAGAAACGGGGGCCACAATGGGCATCAGGGGACAGGGGATGGGAGTGGCGCTTGCCGCCGTCCTGTTGGGAATGACAGCGCCGGCGCAAGCCGGAGACGAACGGGTTCTGTATGCGAGCCTTGGCGACCCCACGCGCTCGCCGATCGGTTGGGTCGAATTCTGCGCGGAGAATCCAGTCGATTGCCGCGGCGGCGCGACACAGCCGCGGGATATCGTGATGACGCAGACCGCGTGGAAAGACCTGCTGCGGGTCAACCGCTGGGTCAACGAAACCATCAAGCCGATGACCGACATGGATCATTGGGGCGTGATCGAGAAATGGTCGTTGCCATCAGACGGCTACGGCGACTGCGAGGACTACGTGCTGCTGAAGCGCAAGATGCTGATCGACGCCGGATGGCCGCGCGCGGCGCTGCTGATCACGGTAGTGCGCGACAAGAAAGGCGAAGGCCACGCCGTGCTGACCGTCAAGAGCGACAAGGGCGAATTCATTCTCGACAACCAGAACGAAAGCGTCCTCGCCTGGACCGAGACCGGCTACCGCTTCGTCAAACGTCAGTCGCAGGGCGACCCCAACGTCTGGGTTTCGCTGGGCGATTCCAGACCGGCGGTCGCCACCGCCAGCGCCCGCGAATAGTGAGAACTTAAGAACAACGGAGACCCGCGACCCGGTCACATCCCCACCCCTCCCCGTCCCAGACCGGATCGCGCGCGGCCAGCCTCCCCCAAGGCTGGCCGCAACCTTTTGCCATGGCACCTCCCGGCAGGACGCCGGGATCGCGCTGAGCGGCGTTAATCCTTGCTAACGGCTCTGCGGTAGAATCCCCGAATCAATGGGAGTTCCGCAGATGCTGCGCAGGATAACGCTGGCCGTTTTCGCGGTCGCCGCCGCTGGAATGTCCACCAGCGCCGCCGATCTGCCGGTGCAGAGCCGGCTGGGCGCGGTTTTTGCGGACCCGCCTGCTTACCAAACACCTGTCACCGCTTACGGAGCCTACGCTTATACCACCGTGTACGCGCCCCCGGTGGACATCCCACCGCTGGTCGCCGGCTATTACGGCAAGCCCAATTCCTATTTCTACAGCCCGTATTACGGTGAATCGCAGTACTGGAATTTTACCCGCCTGCCCTATGCCTGCGGCTTTTATGGCTATTGCTGAGGGCGGTCAGGCCCGAACCTAACGACGCACGGCCAGCCCTTCCCGGGGGTGACCGCAACTTTTTTGATCAAATGTGAACTAGTTCACATATGAACCCGCGAGTCCGGTGCAGAATGCAACTTACCGGACGGCGTGAGCCAATTTCAATGTCTGGGGCATGGCTGGGCCGCGTGGCGTCATATTCCGTCCGCGGCCTTGTCCTTTTTGCGGTTCGCCGCCTTCCAAAAATCCCCACAGCCGGGTGATTTGCGCCCGTTCGAATAGCCGCCGCCCTATCCGAACCGATCGCTCTTAGGATGCCGCTGCCGTCGCTCGATCTCCCAGAACGCCCACACCGCCGCCGACAACAGGGAGATCACCACGGCCAGAAACAACCATGTCAAATCCGAAGCGGTGAGGCTGGTCAACATCATCTTGAGACTGCAACCGCCGTACCAAGCTGCGGCGCCGGATGACAGGCGGTGACCTCAGCGGGTCACGCCGAGGCCACCCATTTGCCGCGTCAGATTCAGTTGCAGACCTGGACGCGCCGGATCGCCGGGCCGTACGGGCCCCAAACGCGCTGGCGAACGATGTAGCAACCGCCATAGCCGTAGCCGCCGTAGCCGGCATAGCCATAGCCGCCGCCGTACCCATAGC
The DNA here is from genome assembly GCF_036009065.1 of Bradyrhizobium sp. Lineage (GTDB taxonomy): Bacteria > Pseudomonadota > Alphaproteobacteria > Rhizobiales > Xanthobacteraceae > Bradyrhizobium. The sequence continues at coordinate 2,509 of NZ_DASYMN010000044.1, forward strand.
CGTCGTCGTAATAGCCGGCATAATACGGGTCGTACCCGTAGCCATATCCATAGGGATAGCTAGCGGCATAAGCGCCGGCCAGGCCGAGACCCAGGCCTACACCGATCAATCCCGGCCGCCGCCAGCCGCCATGCCAGCCACCGCCGCGGAATCCGCCGCCGCGGAAACCCGGCGCTGCGAAGCCGCCGCCACGGAAACCAGCGGCGCGGAATCCACCGCCGCCAAAACCGCCGCCGCGGAAGCCCCCGCCGCCAAAGCCGCCGCCATGGAAACCGCCACCGCCGCGGAATCCGCCGCCGCCAAATCCACCACGCGCCGCCGCGTCCGGCGCCGTCGCCAGGCCCACTGCTGCCACCGTCACCGCCGCCAGTAGCGCAAGAACTGTTTTCCGCAACATGACCATCCTCCGTAAAGAGTATCGCACCAGGAGATTATGACTCGTTTTGCAGGCATTTGTTGCGCCTTCAGCGTAAAGTGATGGCGCGGCGGCAAATATTTTTTGTCGTTTCCCGTTCAGCTTCGAGGGAATAATCCTCTCATGGCGACACTATGAATATCTCCGGCGGCGTTCAGCTTCTCCGTTGCAGATGGTGTACGCATGATCCGCACCGGAACAAATTCCGCGCGCTGCAATTGAATGTTGCGCCTGGCATGCGGCTTCACTGTAAGATCGGTTGGTGTTCCGGGGGTTGCACGCCATGCGCAAG
>NZ_DASYMN010000045.1:0-2818 GCF_036009065.1 Bradyrhizobium sp.
CGTCGTCTGGCAGAACGAGAGCCTTGACGATCTCGTGCTGCTGCGCGGCGACGGCAATCCGACCTACATGCTGGCGGTCGTTGTCGACGATCACGACATGGGGGTCACCCACGTCATTCGCGGCGACGATCACCTGATCAACGCCGCGCGGCAGAAGCAGATCTACGACGCGCTGGGATGGGAGCTTCCGAGCATGTCCCACATTCCGCTGATCCACGGCCCGGACGGATCGAAACTGTCGAAACGCCACGGCGCGCTCGGTGTCGAGGCCTACCGCGCCAAGGGCTATGTGCCGGCGGCGCTGCGCAACTATCTGGTCCGGCTCGGATGGAGCCATGGCGACCAGGAGATATTCTCGACCGAGGAGATGATCGAAGCCTTCGATCTGCCGGCCATCGGGCGCTCGGCGGCGCGGTTCGATGTCGCCAAGCTGGAAAACCTCAACGGCCATTACATCCGCCATGCCGACGATCAATCCCTCGTGAGCATGTTCGAGGACGTGCTGCGCTACATCCCCGATGGTTCGCAGCTGCAGGCAAAGCTCAACGACACCACGCGGTCGCAACTGCTGCGGGCCATGCCGGACCTCAAGCAGCGCGCGAAAACGCTGATCGAGCTGATCGATAACGCAAACTTCATCTTCGCCGACCGGCCGCTCGCGATCGAGCCGAAGGCAGCGGCGCTGTTGACGCCGGAAACAAGGGAATTGATCGGCAAACTTCGCATCGCGCTAAAAACCGTATCGCCGTGGACTGCGGAAACCACGGAAGCCGCCACGCGAGCGTTCGCGGAAGCGAATAATCTCAAGCTGGGCGCCGTCGCGCAGCCGCTGCGGGTGGCGCTGACCGGACGCACCACCTCGCCGGGTATCTTCGACGTGCTGGCGGTTCTGGGCCGGGAGGAATGCCTGGGCCGGCTGGGCGATCAAGCTTCCGTCTAAGGCGGCATGGCCTGCCGGCGGTCCATCTTGCAGTGCACACGGCAATAAGATACCCATTTCAGCGGTGCTTCTGGAATATCCGGCCGGTCCCACCATTTCATTGGTCAGGCTAGCCCGGCCTCCGCAACGACCGCATCGGGGATTTCACGATGGACGCAAAAACCGACACCACCGCCAAAACCGCAACCCTCACCGTCGGCAACAAGAACTACGATTTCCCGATTCTGAGCGGCACCGTCGGACCTGACGTCGTCGACATCAGCAAGCTCTACGCCCAGGCCGGAATGTTCACCTACGACCCCGGCTTCACGTCCACGGGCAGCTGCCAGTCGAAGATCACCTATATCGACGGCGACGCCGGCATTCTGGAATACCGCGGATACCCGATCGAGCAGCTTGCGGAAAAAGGCGATTTCCTCGAAACCTGCTACCTGCTGCTGTACGGCGAATTGCCGACCAAGGCGCAGAAGGAAGACTTCGACCAGCGCGTGATCCACCACACCATGGTGCACGAGCAGATGGCGCGGTTCTATCAGGGTTTTCGCCGCGACGCCCATCCGATGGCGATCATGGTGGCAGCCGTCGGCGCACTGGCCGCGTTCTACCACGATTCCACCGATATCACCGACCCGACACAGCGCATGATCGCTTCGATGCGCATGATCGCAAAGATTCCGACGCTGGCCGCGATGGCCTACAAATACACGGTAGGCCAGCCCTTCATGTATCCGAAGAATTCGCTGACCTTTGCCGAGAATTTCCTCCATATGTGCTTCGCGGTGCCGTGCGAGGACTACAAGATCAACCCGGTTCTCGCCGACGCGCTCGACAAGATCTTCATCCTGCACGCCGACCATGAGCAGAATGCATCGACGTCGACGGTGCGGATCGCCGGCTCCTCCGGCGCCAATCCGTTCGCCTGCATCGCCGCCGGCATCGCCTGCCTGTGGGGTCCCGCCCATGGCGGCGCCAATGAGGCGGCGCTGGCGATGCTGTCCGACATCGGATCGGTCGACAAGATTCCGGACTTCATCAAGCGGGTGAAGGACAAGAACAGCGAAGTCCGCCTGATGGGTTTTGGGCATCGCGTCTACAAGAACTACGACCCCCGCGCCAAGATCATGCAGCAGATGTGTCACGCGGTGCTGGCGGAAACCGGCCACGGCGACGATCCGATGCTGAAGGTCGCGCTGGAACTGGAAAAGATCGCGCTGAGCGACGAATATTTCATCGAGCGCAAGCTGTATCCGAACGTCGATTTCTATTCGGGCATCACCCTCAAAGCGATGGGTTTCCCGACCGCGATGTTCACCGTGCTGTTCGCGGTCGCCCGCACCGTCGGCTGGATCAGCCAGTGGAGCGAGATGATCGAGGACCCGCACCAGAAGATCGGCCGTCCGCGGCAGCTCTACACCGGCAAGACGCACCGCGACTACGTCGCTATCGACAAGCGCGGGTAGAGACAGCGTCGTCCCCGCGCAAAGATTCGTCGTCCCCGCGCAGGCGGGGACCCATAACCCCTGGCGGTTATGATTGCAGTAAGGCCGTTCAACAAGGCCGCTAGCGCCAACCAGAACATCGGCGACACGGCGTATGGGTCTCCGCCTGCGCGGGGACGACGCAGAATGTGGTTCGGCGCGTTGCTTGATTTTGGATTCAAATTTCAAACAGCCAAGCCTCAGCATTCTCGCGGCGCAATGCGTCCGAGGTTTGCCAGTCCCTCGCCAACCCAAGCGAGGGGGTGGAGCGGCGGGAGGCGCCAGGGCACCAGCGGGCACCCTTGGAGGCGGGATTAACGTACCCACCTCGCGCGGCAAGGCTACCGCGCGCGCCCAGTGACGTAGGGCGCAGCGCCTCCCGGCGCTCCACCTTGGCCAC
>NZ_DASYMN010000046.1:0-12380 GCF_036009065.1 Bradyrhizobium sp.
TGGCGCGCCCATACGCCAGGCGGCGGCCCGAAACGCCAGCGGAGCTGAGCCTGCGCCGCCGCCAGCGCGGGTCGCATGAGCCGTCGCCAAGCGACCCGTGGGACCGACCCGCCCCCGGCGCGGCTCTCGCCGATGAGCTCAAGCCATAGTCTCGGCCAAGACCTGGCGGCCAAGTGCAGGTGAGCCAGGCTGCCGCCGCTCCAGGATACGGTCCCATTTCCAAACTGCCCGACCAGGAGAGTGCCGATCCCGCGCTGCCGTGCCGAGGTCAGCATGGAGTGCACCCAGTAATGCCCAAGCGCAGCAGGTGCGGGCTCGGAATGAATCGCGAGGGTGTGCTCGAGCGCGTCGAGCGGGCTTGCATTCTCGCCGCCGACCTTGACGTGTTCGGCAACGCCGATATGGGCCGCGGCCTCACAGGCGAGCGGCCACTCGTCGACCAAGTGTTGGCCGGCGGCTTGATGGCTATGTGGCTCGCCGTCGCGCGGCGCCGCCGTGAAGGCAACAAGCTGCCGACCCTGCAGGCGCAGCTCGCGGGCCGCCAGCGCAGTCACGGAACTCGAGTCCAGGCCGGCGCTGAGCGTTGAACCGAGCGGCCGCTGGGACCGCAGCCGACAGCGCACGGCCTCGTCATAAAGCGCGCGAAACTGCTCCAGGTAGGAGCCGTCGGAGCCTAGCCGGATCTCCGGGGCATCTTGCAAACGCCAATATTCCCGCACAGCGACACCGGACGCCGATATGCTGACGCAGTGGGCGGGCGGGAGGCGCCGAACGTCTTCCCACAGGGTCGCCGTTCCATCTCCCGGCCAGCCGAAGAAGATTTCCGCGACATGCAGCTCGTTCAGCCGGCGCGGAACCCCCGGCGACGCGAGCAGGGCGGCATGACAGGACGCGAACGCCACGAGCCGCGGCGACGCATAGTAGTACAGCGCCGTGACGCCGTACTGATCGCGCGCTACGAACAGGCGTTGCCGCTGGCGGTCCCAGGCGGCGAAGGCCCAGTCGCCGAGCAGCCGAGCAGGGGTCTGCTCGCCCCAGCGCTCATAGGCGCGCAGGATCAAGGCCCCGTCGGACATCGTGGCGCGCTCGGCTTGCGGAACTCCGAGTGCGCCGAACAGATCGGCGCGATTGTCGAGGCGCGCGGCCGCCACCAGCACGATGTTCCCCTGCCGGCTCGTCAGCGGCATTGTCTCGAACGCGGACTCAGGTGTGGTGTGCAGGAGCCGCTGCCCGAGGGCGCACGGCCCCTCTAGCCAGCTGCCTGTGCCGTCTGGTCCCCAGTCGGCGCTTGCCCGATCCATCGCGCCCAACGTCTCAGCAGAAGCAGGCTTGCCGTCGCGCTGGGCGAATCCGAAGATTGCGCTCACGGACCGGCCCAGCCCTGGCGCGCGCGACGCCAATGCGCGACGGCCGCCGGGAACACCGGATACGGCATCGAGGTTCGAGCGGGGCTTGATCCCATGCTGCTTTTTTCTACTGTTGGAGATGAGCGTCGAGGATAGGATGGCGGGCGCGCTCTGACAACCGCGCGGCTGGTCCGCCGCGGGACGCCGTACTACACTGTACCGGACGCCACCGCCATGCCGGACCTCGCGCCCCGTCAGGAAGCACCGATGATCACCCCAAGCACTCTCGTCGTCCGCGACCCCGAGCTGATCAGCGCCTCGCTTGGCGACGAGATCGCCATGCTGCATGTCACGTCGGGCCGATACTACGTGCTCAACGACGTTGCGGCGGCCGTATGGGAACATCTTGATACGCCGGTCACGCCGGCCGCCGTCTGTGCGACCCTGACCGCGCGCTACGACGTCTCCCCGGCGCAATGCGAGTCCGAGGTGCTGTCGCTTCTCAACACGCTGCTGGACCGGCAGATGATCCGTTTGGCATGAGCAGGTATCGTGCCTTCGCGCGCTTGAGCTGGGCAGACCGGCGGTTGCTAGTGGAGGCGGTGCTCTGCCTCGCCGTGGCGCGGCTGTGGGTGCTCTTGATCCCGCTGCGGCTCCTTTCGCGGCGTCTGGGCAGGCGTGGCGGCGAGTCCTCGATCGCAGCCCACTCTGACGCGACCGCTCGCATGTTGGCTCATATCACGTGGTCGCTACAAGCAATCAGCCACCGCCTGCCTTGGCGCTGCGCCTGCATCGAGCAAGGCATCGCCGCCAAAAGGATGCTGCGCCGTCGGCGAATCGCAAGCACGCTGTATTTAGGGGTGGCCCGCGCGCCCGAACCCGACTCGCAGCCCACCGCGCATGCGTGGCTCCGGAGCGGGCCCCTCTTCATTACCGGTGCGCCGAGCCACGAACAGTACACCGTGGTCTCGAGCTTCGCGGATGAAGATGAGTATTGCAGCGCTCGCGAATGAGCTTGGTCGAGAGGTCTGGCGAAATGCCGTCCGTGGGCGTTCCAGCCGAGCGGTCGACCATCGGAGAGAGTTGAAGCGGACTGGCGGAGAGAGTGGGATTCGAACCCACGGTACAGTTTCCCGCACACACGCTTTCCAAGCGTGCGCCTTAAGCCACTCGGCCATCTCTCCTTGCGCCCTCTCTTGAAGCGGCATGGCGACTTTTGCAAGCGAGCGCGGCCGTGAAGCCGACGATTTCTGCAACCGATTGAGCAATCGAGAGAATTCGGGGGCAGCGTCAACCCCGCTCTTTTGCCCTTCTCCGCGGTGGTGAACCGTTCAGGGGGTGCCGACGACGTTAATGTAGAGACTGTTTTTCCGCTCCCGGAGCATGACATGCGTCCCGCCCGCGCGCTTGCGTCAATCATCTGCATCGTCGGCGTCGCGTTAGCCGCAGGTCCGGCGCTGGCGCAAACCTGCAGCCATGATGGTCCGGTGGTGAACTGCGACGACGGCCGGCGGGGTTTGCTGTCAGCAGATGCGATCATCTGGGCCGACCGCACGCGATCCAGCGCGTCGCCGCATCCCGGCGTCATCATCGGCAACAAGTCGTCGGTGCGTGTGGGACAGGGCGTGTTCGTCGGCAAGGGCAACGGAGTGGTCCCGCTGGACGATCCCAACGCCCCGAACAAGACGCGCTGCGCTATCCTGGATGGGGTGTCGTATTGCTGTTGATCAGTGATAACGAACGTTGGAGTTGGCTGACCGCGGCGACCACAGGGTCGCGGGATCGGCGCCGACCGGATCCTTCGCGACGATCTTGCCCGCAACCTCGTCCTGCAGCGTATACACAAAACTGGCGAACCATTGCCGGATCGTGTTACCGCGAAGCTTGGTCATCATCGCTTCCCAGCGCATGCGGCGCTCGATCAGCGGCATCGACAGCGCCGTGGCCATGGTCCGCGCCATCCCCTCGATATCATGCGGGTTCACCAGCAGCGCGGTATCGAGTTCATTGGCAGCGCCGGCGAATTTCGACAGCACCAGCACACCGGGATCGGCGGGATTTTGTGCGGCGACATATTCCTTGGCCACCAGGTTCATGCCGTCCTGCAGCGGCGTCACCACGCCGACCTGGGCGGCGCGGTAAAGACCCGCCAGCACGGTTTGGCTGAACCCCTTGTTGAGGTAGCGAATCGGCGTCCAGTCCACTTCGCCATGGCGGCCATTGATATCGCTTACCAGCTTGGCGAGATCGTTCTGCAGATTGCCATACGCTTCAATGGCGCCGCGCGACGGGGTTGCGATCTGCAACAGTGAAACGGTGCGGCTCATCGAGGGGTGCATGGTCAGCATGCGGTCGAAAGCCTCCATGCGATTGAGCAGGCCCTTGGAATAATCCAGCCGGTCGACGCCGATCGCCAGCTTCTCGCCGTTCAAGCTCCGGCGCAAACGCGAGACATCGGGATGGGATGACGACTTCGCTGCGTGCTGCGCGAATTTTTCCGGGTCGATGCCGATCGGAAACACTGCGATACGCGAGGTGCCATAGCGCGAGGTGACCACGCCGCTTGACACTGTGAGGCCAAGATCCGATTCGAGGTAGCTCTGGAAATTCTCGCGATCTTCCTCGGTCTGAAAGCCGATCAGATCGTAGGCCAGCATCGCCTCGATCAATTCGCGGTGGTGGGGCACGCCGCCGATAATGGCCCGCGCCGGCCAGGGCGTATGCAAAAAGAAGCCGAGCGGCTCGGTAAAGCCAATGTCACGCATTTCCGCGCCGAGCGCCAGGAAATGATAGTCCTGAATCCAGAACGCGGTGTCCTTCCGGCGAAAACGCATCAACGCCCGCGCCATGAAGGCGTTGACCTCACGATAGGATTGATAGTCGCCCTCGGTCACCCGGATCAGGTCGGTCCGGGAGTGAAGCACCGGCCACAGCGCGGAATTGGCAAAACCTTCGTAATATCCGCCGTAATGCGCGGCCGGCAGATCGACCATGGCAAGAGCCCCTTCGCCAAGGGATTCGATCTCGGCGAAAGGTCCTTTATGAGTTGCGTCACGTACCCGGCCGCTGGAACCTACCCAAATCGCTCCGGAATTCTCCACCACCGGCAACAATGCCGCCGCAAGGCCACCCGTCATGGGTTCATTGGCCGTCGCACGCGCCACCCGATTTGAGACAACAACGAGGTTCACAGGGTCCTCTCCCGGAAATACAGCCCGGTTTATAAACAGCCGTTCATCAATATGGTTCCTCGTCACCTTGCGACCGCATTGAGCCCAAACTTGAAGGGGCCCAATGGAACCGACAACTCCTTCATGCAAGAACGTCGCCACATTTTAGACTGGCAACAATGACGCCCTGGTGACCCCGCGAGGACAGGCAGTCGGGCAGCGATTGCGAATCGAAATGCCAGAAAAGCCCTTTGGATAGTGGTATAAGCGAACAAACGCCTTCAATTTGAGCAGGCTCAGCCGCTTTATTATTCGGCCAACTCAGCGCGGCAGCGGCTCCGTCAGCAACTTTTCGTCATCCAGCAAGTGCGCGAGCCACTCCCTGACATCGCGCGGCTCATCGAAATGTCCGGCGACGCCATGCGCGCGCCGTCCCACGGAAAACGCCAGGCCGCCGAGGTCCGGCATGATGGCGAACACGGTTTCGTCGGTGACATCGTCGCCGATGAACACCGGGCGGCGGCCCTTGAACGGCTCATGCGTCATCAGTTCGCGCACGCCGGTCGCCTTGGTGAAGCCGGAATGCTTGATCTCGCAAACCAATTTGCCCGGCAACACCTCGATCGGCGCGCTCGGCAGATCGGCCCTGATCAGGGATACCGCCTCATAGATCGCCTTCTCCGCATGCGGCGCGAGCCGGTAATGCAGCGCAAGGGAATACCCCTTGTCTTCAAGCAGGATGCCGGGGCTTAGTTGGGCGATGGCGGCGAGCCGCCTCTTCAAATCCTTATCCAGCGGCGGAGCATGCGCCGCAACCGCTTCGTTATCGGTCGAAAGCCGCATTTCCGCGCCGTGGCCGCCGACAGCCGGAAATTCGGCGGGCGCAAAGATCAGATCAATGTCGTTGAGCGAACGGCCGCTGACCAGCGCCAGCGCGCCCGAGGTGCGCGCCAGCAACCGGTCGAGGGTTTTGGCGAGACCCGGCGGTACCCAGACTTCGCGCGGCGTCGGCGCGAAGTCGAGCAGTGTGCCGTCGATATCCAAGAGCAGCGCGCATTCGCCAAGGTGGGGAATCAGCGCGCCGGGCACCGGTACGGAATCCGGCAACTCGTCGTCTTCCTGCTCTTGCGGCGGCATATCCATCACATCCTGTGTCATCTCGTATTACTCCACAACAGCCAGCGGCCGCGCAACCGATTCCAAAGGCTGGCGCTCGGCGGCGATGGCGTAACGCCACGCGATCACGGCAGCCGCGATCATCAGCCCCGATCCCAGCAGATAGCCCGCGAAAACGCTGCCGCGCGAGCCGGTATCGATCAGGGCCCCCAGCAACGCCGGGCCTGCGACGCCGCCGATTCCGGTCCCGATGGCATAGAACAGCGCAATCGCCAGCGCCCGGACCTCCAGCGGAAAGGTCTCGCTGACGGTCAAATAGGCGGCGCTTGCGGCGGGCGAGGCGAAGAAGAAAATCACCATCCAGGCGATGGTCTGGGTCTGCGCGCTCAACACCCCGATCGCGAACAGATAGCCCGACAGGGCCAGCAGAACGCCGGAAACCCCGTAGGTCAGCGTGATCATGGCCCGTCGTCCGAGCGTGTCGAACAACCGGCCGAGCAGCAACGGCCCTAAAAAATTGCCGGCGGCGAACGGCAGCAGATACCAGCCGACCTGGTTTGAGGCGATGCCGAAGAAATCCGTCAGCACCAGCGCATAGGTAAAGAAGATCGCGTTGTAGAAAAACGCCTGCGCGATCATCAGCGCGAGCCCGACCAGCGAGCGCTGGCGGTATAGCGTGAACAGCGTATGCGCGACATCGCCAAGTGGCGTGTGACTTCGCATCTTCAATTTTATTTTCGGCCAGACGCGTTGCTCTTGCTTGCTGCCGATCACCGACCGTTCGATCTCCGCGACGATCTCGTGGGCCCGCTCGGGTTGACCGTGGATCATCAGCCATCGCGGGCTTTCAGGAATCCACATCCGCATCACAAACACCACGAGGCCGAGACCTGCGCCGGTGAGATACGCCAGCCGCCAGCCCCAATCAGGCCCAATCACGTTGGGATCGAGCAGCACGATCGAGGCGACTGCGCCCATCGCAGCGCCGATCCAGAAGCTGCCGTTGATCACAAGATCGGTCCATCCCCGATAACGCGCCGGCACCAGTTCCTGAATGGTCGAATTGATCGCGGTGTATTCGCCGCCGATTCCTGCGCCGGTCAGGAAGCGAAACAAGGCATAGCTCGCGACACTCCAGGACAGCGCCGTCGCCGCGGTCGCGGTCAGGTAAAGCGCCAGCGTGATGAAGAACAATTTCTTGCGGCCGATCCGGTCGGTCAGCCAGCCGAAGCCGAGCGCACCGAGCACGGCGCCGGCGAGATACGCGCTGTTGGCCAGGCCGACGTCGAAATTCGAGAATTGAAGTACCGGGCTTTCCTTCAACGCGCCGGACAAGGCCCCGGCAAGCGTAACCTCCAGCCCGTCGAGAATCCAGGTGATGCCGAGCGCCGTCACCACGCGGGTGTGAAACCCGCTCCAGGGCAGACTGTCGAGACGCGAGGGAATATCGGTTTCGATGACGCGCGTGCCATCAAGCTCATTCTGCTGGATTTCGCCCTCGGGTAACGCTGATGAGGTCCTGCCGGTATTTGAATTCATTTGCAGCAAGCTCATCGAACTGACCAAGAAAGATAGCCTGGAACATTGAGTTCCAGGGTTTCGCAAATGCAACAGCCTCCGGGATCGCGCAATATAACGCCTGCGAGCGGGGCGGGTTCCGCTGTTTGATAAGCGAGGAACCGATTGAGTTGATACACGTTTTCGCCCTATGGGGCATGGAGTGCGATCATGGCGACACGTTCCGGCAAGACGGCGTCGAGCAGGCCCAAACCCGCAAGCCGCAAGGCCGGCTCGGCGCGAAGGAAATCCGTTGCAAAACGCAAAGCGTCTCCAAAGCGCTGGTCGCAGCGCGTGACACAGAAGAGCGACGCGCTCGATCTCAAGCGCGGCGTATTCACGTTGCGGGACCCGAAGGCAATCGCCGCTTCGCTGAAACGCTCCGCGGAACGCAGCTCGCGCCGCAAGGCCGGCGCCTATCGCTCGGCGCTCTCGATGCTGACGTTCTACGTCAATCGTGCCGGCAAGACGTTGCCGAAGACGCAGCGCGACCGCCTGGAGCGCGCCAAGACCGAATTGAAGCGGCAGTTCGGGAGGGAGTGACATCGCTGCTGTCATCGTGCCGCGCGCCTTCCTTAACCTCTCCCCGCTCTTTCGCGGGGAGAAGTCGAAGCCGAAGCGCAGCGAAGGCTTCGGGTGAAGGGCGAGGCAGTGCGGTAAATTACAATGGACGGACTCTAGGGTCGGTCTTGCTCCGACCCGATAAGTTTTTGCTCGGGCAGCTCAGTGCCTGGCCCCTCACCCGGCGCTGCGCGCCGACCTCTCCCCGCGAGAGCGGGGCGAGGTTAAGAAGTGCCTCGCTTGATTTCCGATTCCAAGATTTCAAAACAGCCAAGTCCAAGATTCAAACAGCCAAGCTTATGCATTCTCGCGGCGCACTGCGTCCGAGGTTTGCCAGTCCCCCGCGAACCCAAGCGAGGGGATGGAGCGGCGGGAGGCGCCAGGGCACCAACGGGCACCCCTGGAGGCGGGATTAACGTACCCACCTCGCGCGGCAAGGCACCGCGCGCGCCCAAGGCTAGGCGCAGCGCCTCCCGGCGCTCCACCAACCACCCGGCCGTCGGCTGGTCCGGGGCCCCGGTCCAGCCAGCTTTCGCTCTGTCCGCCGAAGGATCGCCTCTAGAAGCGCCCCTTCATCGAACAGGACCCGAGCAGGATAAGCCAGGTTTTGGGGTGTTGGATAGGCATACATTCACAAGTTCGTGAACGGCGGTTTGCACAAATGTCGTAGGGTGGGCAAAGGCGTCCCGGCCATCCACGTCTTTATTTGCTTCAATACCCTCAAGACGTGGATGCCCGGGACAAGCCCGGGCATGACGAACTTATTGGAATGACGGGCGGCTACGCCGCCCGCGCCGTCGGTGGCGCCAGCGCCTGCCAGCTGTTCGCCAGTTGCAGCTTCGGCTCAGTCAATTCCTGCAGCTGCTCCAGCGTCAGGCCCGGCACCATTTCCAGCACGAACAGGCCTTGCGGCGTCACATCGATCACCGCGAGGTTGCTGTAGATGCGCTTGACGCAGCCGGGCGCGGTCAGCGGATAGGTACAGTGCTTCAGGATCCGCGGCGAGCCGCTCTTGTGGGTGTGCTCCATGATGACGCGGACGGCCTTGGCGCCGGCCGCCAGATCCATGGCGCCGCCGACGCCGGGCGGAAATTGCGGGTCTTCCGTGGTCCAGTTGGCGAGATCGCCCTTTTCGGAGACCTCAAAAGCCCCGAGCAGGCTGACATCGATATGTCCGCCCCGGATCATCAGAAATGCATCGGCGTGATGGACGAAGCAGCCGCCGGTGACCAGCGTCGTCTTGTTCTTGCCGGCATCGACCATATAGGGATCTTCCTTGCCCGGCTCAGGTTTTGGGCCCAGCCCGAGAATGCCGTTCTCGCTGTGAAAAATCACTTCCCGGCCGTGGGGGACATAGCTCGCCGCCAATGTCGGAATGCCGATACCCAGATTGACGTAGGCGCCTTCCGGCAGATCCTGCGCGGCGCGCCAGGCCATTTGCTCGCGGGTCAGAGGTGTGTGGCTCATGCGTTTGCTCCAACAACGACCACACGGTCGACGAAGATGCTCGGTGTCACGACGGCTTCCGGATCCATCTCGCCAAGCTCCACCATGGTGTCAACCTCGACCACCGTCAGTTCGGCCGCCATCGCCATCACCGGATTGAAATTCCGCGCCGACCTCAAATAGGTGAGGTTGCCCCAGCGGTCCGCTCTGTTGGCCTTGATCAGCGCAACGTCGCCCTTCAGCGGCTTTTCGAAGACATGGAGCCGGCCGTCGATCTCGCGGGTCTCCTTGCCCTCGGCGAGCTTGGTATGCGCGGAGACCGGCGAGAAAAACCCGCCCAGGCCCGCGGCGGCGCAACGCATACGCTCACTGATGGTGCCCTGCGGGACCAATTCCAGTTCGAGGCTTTTGGCGCGGTAGGCGTTGAGAAAGGCGCTGTAGTCGCCGGAGCGCGGAAAAGAACAGATCACCTTGCGCACACGGCCGGATTTGATCAGCCGCGCCAGCCCGACATCGCCGTTGCCGGAATTGTTGGCGACGATGGTCAATTCTTTTGCGCCCTGCTCATGGAGAGCCTCCAGCAGATTGTCGGCGACGCCGACCGCGCCGAAGCCGGCCACCAATACCGTCGATCCGTCGCGCACCCCGGCCACGGCGTCGGCGGTGGTTTTTACCTGCTTGTCGATCAAACCAAACTCCTGTCATGTGGCCGTCGCGCAAGCGCGGCTCGTTGCCGCAAAATAGAGCATCAAGTCCGGTGGGGATAAAGGCGCAAATTTGCAGTCGTGATGCGCATAACCCACCGCAGTCGTCCCCGCGAAGGCGCTAGTGTATGCACATCTTTTTTGCTAGCGAAAAGACCAACACTGCCGTCATCCTGAGGTGCTCGCCGCCTTCGGCGAGCCTCGAAGGATGGCCACAGGTGCCCGCGGCCATCCTTCGAGACGCCGCGCAAGCGCCGCTCCTCAGAGTTTGTGAATCTATTCGAATTTCGACGTTTCTGCGGGTCCTAAGTCTTTGATTTGACTCATGTCGGAAAACGCAAAAATCAATAGATTCACAAGCTCTCAGGATGACGCCTGATTGTGCGGAGCCTTCGCGGGGACGACCCGTTGGAATGCCTCGCCATGACCTCCGCGACGAAAAACGGTGTTGCAAAGTCGCGTGGTCCTGCCTCTAATCGGAACAACTAAAAAGTCTCGGGAGGTTCAGCGTGTCGACAGTCAAATTGACGGTGAACGGCAAGGCGGTTTCGGCCGATGTCGAGGACCGGACGCTTCTTGTCCATCTCTTGCGCGATCATCTGGGCCTGACAGGCACCCATATCGGCTGCGACACCAGCCAGTGCGGCGCCTGCGTCGTGCATATCGACGGCTGCGCGGTGAAATCCTGCACGGTGCTGGTCGGTCAGGCCAACGGCGCCAATATCACCACCATCGAAGGCATCGCCAAAGCCGACGAGTTGCATCCGATGCAGGCCGCGTTCCGTGACAATCACGGACTGCAGTGCGGCTATTGCACGCCGGGGATGATCATGACCTCGATCGACATCGTTACGCGGCACGGCAGCGGCCTCGACGAGGCGACGGTGCGGCAGGAGCTCGAAGGCAACATCTGCCGCTGCACCGGCTATCACAACATCGTCAAGGCGGTGCTGGATGCCGCAGGCCGCATGAACGTCGCGCAGGCGGCGGAATAGCCTCCTTTCGATTCGATCGATTCATTCAAGCCCGCCCGATTTCGATGGAAACGGCGGAAAACGCTCCGGTGAGGGAGGACAGAATATGGGTGTAGAAGGTATTGGCGCTCGCGTGGTGCGCAAGGAAGACAAGCGTTTCATTACCGGCAAGGGCCGCTATGTCGACGACATCCGCCTGCACGGCATGACTTACGCCGCGTTCGTGCGCAGTCCCTACGCCCACGCCAAAATCAAAAGCATCGATGTCAGCGACGCCAAGAGCAAGCCCGGCGTGGTCGACGTGCTGACGGGACAGCAGATCGTCGATGACAAGATCGGCAACCTGATCTGCGGCTGGATGATCCATTCCAAGGACGGCGGCGCGATGAAGATGGGCGCGTGGCCGGCGATGGCGCCGGAGACCGTGCGCTTCGTCGGGCAAGCGGTCGCCGTGGTGATCGCCGAGACCCGCAATCAGGCGCGCGATGCGGCGGAAGCCGTCATCGTCGATTACGAAGAGCTTCCCGTCGCTGCCGACATCAAGGCGGCGATCGCATCGGGCGCGCCGCAATTGCACCCCGAGGCGCCGGGAAATGTGATCTACGACTGGACCATCGGCGATGAGGCCGCGACCGATGCCGCCTTCAAGGCGGCGGCCAATGTGGCCTCGCTCGACATCACCAACAACCGCCTGGTGCCGAATGCGATGGAGCCACGTGCCGCGATCGCCGACTACGACGCCGCCGAAGAGCATTTTACGCTGTATACCACCTCACAGAATCCGCACGTCGCACGGCTGGTGCTGTCGGCGTTCTACAACATCGCGCAGGAGCACAAGCTGCGGGTGATCGCGCCCGACGTCGGCGGCGGGTTCGGCTCCAAGATCTTCATCTACCCGGAAGAAATGGTGGCGCTGTGGGCCTCGAAGAAGACCGGGCGCCCGGTGAAATGGACCTCCGACCGCACCGAGGCGTTCCTGACCGACGCCCACGGCCGCGATCATCTGACCAAGGCCGAGATGGCGTTCGATGCCAACAACAAGATCACCGGCTTAAGGGTAAAAACCTACGCCAATCTCGGCGCCTATATGTCGCTGTTCTCCTCCTCGGTGCCGACCTATCTCTACGCCACGCTGCTGTCGGGCCAGTACAACATCCCCAACATTTTTGCCGAGGTGATCAGCGTCTACAGCAACACCACACCGGTGGATGCTTACCGGGGGGCGGGCCGGCCCGAGGCGAGTTTTGTGGTGGAGCGGTTGGTCGAAACTGCGGCGCGCCAGCTCAAGGTCGATCCGGCCGAACTGAGGCGCAAGAATTTCATCACCGCGTTCCCGCACCAGACGCCGGTCATCATGGCCTATGACGCCGGCGACTTTAACGCGTCGCTGGATGCGGCGATGAAGGCGATCGATTACGCGGGCTTTGCCGCGCGCAAGGCGAAAGCCAAGAGCGAAGGCAAGCTGCGCGGCATCGGGCTGTCCTGCTATATCGAGGCCTGCGGCAT
>NZ_DASYMN010000047.1:0-57960 GCF_036009065.1 Bradyrhizobium sp.
TTGCGCCGATACAGCCGGAAGAGATTTGCGAGACCTGGCTGAAGAACGGCGCCAAGGCGGCGATCATCCAGGTCAATGGCAAGGATGCAAGCATCAACCGCTGGCAATAACGCGCGGGCTGCATCCGCAGGCCGAGCCGGGTGAGCGACGCGATACCTCGGCGGGTCCTACCGAAATTCACACATCGCGACATTCGACTCAGCATCGATGGCTTGGAAGCCGTCGTCGTATCAGGACTTGACCGCCTGCGGGGCCCGCGGTCTGTCGGCCGATCCGGGCTACCGGCGCCGTGCGGGAATAACTATCTGTGTCCGGCGCTGGCGCGGCTTCGGCGCGCTAAAATCCGCTGCAAAGATGGCCGGCGCTTCTCTTGCGGCAGCGGGGTTCCTGCGCTACGCCAGCACTCAAAATCGACCCGTTTCGGAGCCCTGGATGACTTACGTCGTCACTGAAGCCTGTATCAAGTGCAAATACACCGATTGCGTCGAAGTCTGCCCCGTGGACTGCTTCTATGAGGGCGACAACATGCTGGTGATCCATCCGGACGAATGCATCGACTGCGGCGTGTGCGAGCCGGAGTGTCCGGCGGACGCGATCAAGCCCGATACCGAGCCCGGGCTTGAGAAGTGGCTGGAGGTGAACACCGAATACGCCAAGAAATGGCCGAATATCACCCAGAAAAAGGAATTCCCGCCCGATGCCAAGGATTTCGAGGGCATGGAAGGCAAGTTCGAGAAATATTTTTCCCCGGCTCCCGGTACCGGTGACTGATCAACGACACTATCTGCTCCTCAGCGGCGTTCCCGGTCGCCCGACTTAACCCTAAACCGGTGTTTTGCCCGTCAGCGGCCGCAAACAGGGCCGAATCGGGCATAAACCATTGATTTTTGCGGGAAATGTGCTATTATGGGCACATTCAATAGATCGGATCCTGTTGCGCCGGCTTGATGGCTCCCTAGGGTTCCCGTGAAACTCGAACAGGGGCGCGGCGGTTCCGCGCGCAGGCTGTGTCACAGAAAACGCGTAAAAACAGTGTTTCCAAGAGTGCGAAGAAGGCATCGGCGGCGAGCCGCGGTGCAACCAAGAGCCGCGCCCGGACTTCTCTCAAGAACACCCGGACAGCCACCAAGGCCTCGGCAGCCAAATCCTCAAAAAACAAAAGAAGCGCAATGCCCAGCAAGACTACAAAAACTTCCGCGAAAGCGGCCGGTTCGAAGACCACTGCTTCGAAGGCTGCTCCCAGGACCGCTCCCAAGGCTTCCATTGGCAAGACCGCAGCAAAGGCCACCAGGCCGGCGGCGAAGCCGGTTGCGGGCAAAGTCCTCGCCAAGCCGGCCGTAAAGCCGGTAGCGATCCAGCCGCGGGTCGAGGAGCCGAAGAAGGTTTTGACGCAGCGCCAGGGTTTCAAGACCAACGAATTCGTTGTCTATCCCGCCCATGGCGTCGGCCAGATACTGGCGATCGAGGACCAGGAGATCGCGGGCGCCAAGCTTGAGCTGTTCGTGATCAATTTCATGAAGGACAAGATGACGCTGCGGGTGCCGACCGCAAAAGTCGCCAATGTCGGCATGCGCAAGCTGTCGGACCCGGCGCTGGTCAAGCGCGCGCTGGAGACCCTGAAGGGCCGCGCCCGCATCAAGCGCACCATGTGGTCGCGCCGCGCCCAGGAATACGAAGCCAAGATCAATTCCGGCGACATCGTCGCCATCGCCGAAGTCGTGCGCGATCTGTATCGCAGCGAATCGCAGCCGGAGCAGTCCTACAGCGAGCGCCAGCTCTATGAAGCCGCGCTCGACCGGCTGTCGCGCGAGATCGCGGTGGTGCAGCACGTCACCGAGACAGAGGCGGTGAAGGAGATCGAGGGCCAGCTCGCCAAGAGCCCGCGGCGTGGGGCGAAGACCGAGGCGGAGGCTGGGGAAGGCGGCGAGGTTGACGCCGACGCCGATGCTGAGGCCGAGGGGGATGATGCGGCGGTGGCGGACGAGGCGGCGTAGGCAAGTCTCGGAGCTTCAAACAAGTCAAAAGCCCGGTCCGAATGGCCGGGCTTTTTGTTTTGATTGACGTCCTTGTGAGAAATGAAGCTTGCGAAGCAATCCATCCTTGCTTTGCAGCTACAGCAAAAGCTATTCGATCGTTTTTGATGAGAGCCGGGTCGCTTGCCCGCAAGATTGATGCTTCAAACGATTTCCAGGCCGTGCTGCACTTCACATCTCATTCTCTTTGAGAAAGCCTGGACGGACATCCCGTCAAGGCGTCGATTTGATTCAACGTTAGATTGGCTGTTGTCAGCCCGACTTCGCCGGCATTGTCTTTCGTCAGGGATAGAATTTCTATGCGCATCGGCTTTTCGGAGGGCTTTTGAAACCGCCGTATTTCCTTTATTCCGACACCCGCGCCGATCAGCGCTTTGGCCAGTCGCTTTAGCGACTCAACAGGAATATCGGGACCGCAGGCCAAAGCGTTGGCAGTGAATCGTTCGGGGAGTTCCGCGCGAGTACTGACAAACGGAATACCGTTACCACTCAAGGCCAGCCGAACTCGCCCCTCATCGGCGACCTTCTCATAGTATAGGACCTCGACACCTTCGAATAGGACGCCGCCGGGTTTGGTTGGTTTTCCGATGCTGCGAAGTGCGCTCTGGCGGGGACCTTCGAGCGCTGGGGGATTTACGGCCGGGCGTTTGTCTGAGGTCAGGGCGACCGGGGAGATGAACAGTTGATCGCCGCCTCGAAAATCGATTTGGGTGTCGGAACCGAATTGAGGAGTTTGCCTACCTTGTGGGATGATCGTGCTTCTAAGGAAATAGCCGAGCTCACTCGCAGAGATTACGCCATCTTTGTTGTAGTCAGCTTGGCCCTCCAGTCCGGCCGCGAATGCTTCGGCAAAGTCGAAACGATCAGGCACTTGCTCGTTTGCATTGCCTGACGTGATGTATTGACGGCCGGGCCGGTCAATATCCTTGAGAAAAAGTTCGTCGACAGGCGCAAGATTGCTTCGGGTCAGGAATATCGACCCAGAAAAGCAGCTATCGAACACAAAGAGGACGTGTTTGGCCTTCGACAAGTAAGACCACGCCTTGATTTCCTCCATGCTGAGAATTTTGGAAAGGAATTCCGGGCTCCTCTCCCCCGGCGCATCTACCGGCACGATAAAGCCGGTCCTCCGTTGGTCCGTCCATCCGTGGCCGGCAAAATAGATCAGCAACCGCGTATCGCGGGTTGCCGGCTGGCTGAGGAAACCCTTGATGGCCTTGGCAAGGTTCTCGCTATTCGGATCCGGCACCACCGTGGTCTTGAACCGGTGCCGCTCCAACACTTCTTTTACGCGTGTAACTTCTTGGGGAACAACTTCCAGCGTAGTCCAATCGATGCGGTTTTCGTATTTCGATGCGCCGACGATCAACGCCCGGCTGTCGCCGTACATCTTGTAGGGAGCGGGTTTCGCCGTGATGTAGATGTCGCTCGTTTGTTCAGGCGCCGCTCGGGCGTTCGAGGGCAAAAGGGCTAATGCCAATGACGCAGCGGTCAACAGTCGTGTAGAGCATTTCTTCATCCGAGCTTCTTTTCAATCTTCGTCATGGCGACATCAGGGTTTTATAGGACGCGACCAGGCTGGTGTAGGGAGGAAGATAGGTAACGACAGACTTCCCGTTTACCTGCACCGTTCCTTTGATGTCGAAGTGCAGGTGGATCGTTGTCGACGTATCTCCAAACCAGTTCGAGACTTTGCCAATACGTGCGCCTTTCTTGACGTGGTCCAACTCATCGACGGCGAGATCGCCGATGTTGAGATGAAGATAGCGGTACAGAACGCCGTTTGCTGTCTGCAGGGTTACGCTGTACGTCCCGATGTTTGCGATGACGCCATCGTCAGCTGCAACGGCCCAATGCGTATCTTTCTTGCAGGTGGCTGGCCTGATGTCCTGACCCTGATGGCCCTTGCCGGCAGGGCAAAGCGCCATCGTCCAAGAACGCTTTTCGCAATAGACATCGCGCCACGGGTAGGAATAGTTGGCTGAAGCGCATTGGTCCCCCGCCGGACCATGCATGCCGCCAGCGCGGTAAACTTGGGAATTAGCGAAGGCGGGCCCGGTTTCCAGCGGGAATCTCATTTGAGGAAAATAAATCGTTGCATCAGCCCGCCCGTTGCCACTGCCCGTCTCCAAATCACCCGGCGGTGAAGCAAAATTGGGCGGCAAGCTTTGGGCCCGCGCGTTACCATTGATCAGCATGGACGCAGAGGCGATGACCAGCGACGCGGCCAGTGTTAGCAATCTCATGGCTTGCTACCTCCAACAGGAACCAGACTGTCAGCGACCGAATTGAGGAAGCTATCCTTTATACAGCGCTCATCATCGAGCTTCGCACAGCTCAATCGAAGGATGTAAGAGGCACCGTATTTGATGAAGCTGAGATCTGCGCCGTCCTCCCCTTGCTCGAAGACACGGCCGTCACTAGAGGCTGCCGCGCTCGCGAACCTTTCCGGCGAAGGCGGAACAAGTGCGCGGGCAGTCCCGAGAACACTGAGCTTCGCGGCGTTAAGCATATACACCGCCGCATAAGAAGCGCCTTGTCCCCGCAACCGAGGGCCGGCTCGCACGGGGCCAATGCCTGGAACAAGCACGGGCACATTGATGGCATCGACGCCGACTGCGTTCGCAGCGCGAAAGCTGTTTAGGGATTCCTTCTGTGCAGGCGCTATATTTTCTGCATCGGCTTTGGCCGCATCCCAATCAATGGTCGAGGTGACTTCAGCGGGCGATTGGCCGTTGGCAGAGACGCCAGCCGATATATAAATTAGCGCCGCAGCCGCAGGTCCACCGAATTTCCTAAGCATTGGTCTCTCTCCTCGCATGCGTGGTCCTCATGGTTCAGCCAGGCATTCGGTCTATTTTGGTCAAGGAAGCTGCTCTGCAACGTCCCCGCTTTATTTCACCACGCCCCGCATATTGGTAGGCGGCATCAACGATCGCGCTGCCTTCAGCCACCGAGACGAGGCTGACCATTTTTCTGGCCCGCAACTGTTCAATTGGTTGGCCGGTGTTTACGTCGAGCAACGGCTCGTCTCTGTTGAGAAATCGGTAGAGCGCAGCTTCGGGCCCGTTTCTTATCGGACCTCCAGGCCCTGCTCGGGTAAAGCTGCCGATTGTCGAGGCGCTTGCATTGACTACGTTAAAATCTGCTTGAATAGAGCCGACCGGTATCTCCAGGGCGTTTTGGAAAAGGTTCCAGCGACCCGAATTATAGAAGCGAGCAGCTCCGGACCAGCCCGTCGAAAATCCGGCAATCCAGTAGTTCTGGACTAAGCGCCGACGGCCGAGTTCGGAGCAAATTGAACCGGGGCCGTACACACCAACGCGATAGAAATTTCCAGCCTGTTGAAAGCTGTCATTGATCTGTTCGAAATATCCCACGATACGTGCGATATCCTGCGGATCTGTGAAGTCATTATCCACGCCAAAGTAAATAGTGCTGCCACGGGGCTGCCCTATCACGTTGCGTCCCTGGTCAAGACATACCTCACAGTCTTGCCTGGCGCGTTCGGGTGAAAAGGTCTCGATGTTTCCGTTCTGGTATTGATACGCGATTAGGAGCTGGAAACCGTTTTCCAAGATCGCGTCTGCTTCAGACTTCGTAATTCGCTTCGTCGGAAGAAAAGGTTGGAGCCGGAGCGCATAATAGCGCACGATAACCTTCACGCCTCTTTCCTTGAGAGGCTGTAAAGCTCCGGAACAGTCCATGGAAGCATCAGCCACGGTGGTCCGTTCGGCTGGGCTAAGGGGCGTTGCGGCCATCGCGGGCGTTGTTAGCGTCAACAATGCTGCTTGGGTAAACTGCCGGCGTGTGAAATTCATTTCAATAACCACCGCACTTGGAACCAAAAAGCCCGGCATACTGCGCGCGAAATCGAAAAATCACTTAAGCGAAATGTTCAGTCGAACTAAGGATAGGCTATGCAAAGTTATCACACATATCAATGCGGTTGTGAATATTTTTTCGACTACTTGGTAGAATTTGCCGCGGTTCCTTACGGCGCTCGATTTTAAGGCGTCGCCCCGCCCCATCGACGTAGTCATCGCGAGCCCTCGATGAAGCGCTTGGATTGCTGGGATGTTCCAGCAACGGTCGCTAGCTACCACAATCTTCATCCGGCTCCGAACTTGCGCATGTCTTCAGCCCGTTTAGCAAGCGAACCGCTCCGCCGGGCCACGCGATGCGACACGATGTCGCCGGAAAACCTTTGATGCAGCGCGTCGGCGACCATTGCTATCCTTGGCAGTGGCGGACTCTATTTCATCGTCCAAGCCTACCTCAATCTCCCCACCTGCAGCGCATGCGCCACACACCCGTTGATATGCTCCGTCAATATCCCCTTCGCCGCATCCGCATCGCGCTTCAGCGCGCAGTCCAGCAGCGCCCGATGCTGCTCCACCGTCGCGCTGCCGCGGTATTGCAATGCGTAGCGGAAATATTTGTCGAACACGACCGCATGCGTCTGCATCAGTTCGTGCGAGCCGCAGCTTGAGATCAAGGCCTGGTGGAATTCGCCGTCGTAGCGTTTGCGGAGTTCAGGGTCGTCGCCGTCGTTGAGGATGGCGCGCTGGGTGGCGCGAACTTGTGGTGGGCGGAGACCACGCGGCCTTCCCATTCCATGTCGCCGGCAGTTCATGCGCCGGTTCTGCGATCTGTGGAGGGTCCCCCAACGCCCTTGGCCGGTTTCACCAGATCATCGACCGACGAACGCTTCCATGATGCGCGCCGCCCGGGCCAACTGTTCGTCGTTCATGCCCGATAGGGTCGCGTTGATGCGTCCTAACAAGCGACCACGTTC
Organism: Bradyrhizobium sp.; assembly: GCF_036009065.1. Lineage (GTDB taxonomy): Bacteria > Pseudomonadota > Alphaproteobacteria > Rhizobiales > Xanthobacteraceae > Bradyrhizobium. The sequence goes on from NZ_DASYMN010000047.1 coordinate 6,832, forward strand.
GCCCCTCGGCACGGCCTCTTTGCCGATCCCGAAGAGTGCGAGTGGCGGAAGGTTCAGCGCCTCCGCAATTCGTTCCGCCGTTTCGAACGATGGAGCGGCTACCCCGCGTTCGATCTTACCGATTGTCTCCATCGAGAGATCAAGACGTTCCGCGAGAACCTCTTGCGTCATGCCCTTTGCGCGCCGGTGGTGACGGACGCTTGCTCCGAATGCCTGTTTGAGTTCCACCCTTGCCTCCGTTGGCTCATGTTCGGAGGCCGGAGGTCGGATTTTGAGGAATCAGAACCTCTACTTTTGAAAATAGAGATGTTATATATCTCATTTAATGAAATCCGCTGTACAGATACGGATTTGACAGGTGTTCGACGCTGACTTCCTCGTGACCTTTGTCAAAGGGGCTCTCATCGCGCTGGCCGCTTCGCCGATCATCATCGGGGTCGGGTGGGGACTAGTAGAAGATGTGATCCTGCCACGGTTCATTCCCCGAATAGAAATCGATCAGCTTGCCGACAGCATCATGCGACAATATCCCACCAACCCAGAGGAAGCGGCCCGCACCAAAGAACATGCCGCTTGGTACCGCGGTGAGGGGTTTGAGCAGGGCAAATGGCGCCGGGTGCGGAAAGCGATCCGAGCGCGGCTTGATTCCGGCGGCTAATCCCATTAGACCGGCCTCGAAGAGAAGTTGGCGCGTAGAGCGGAATCGCGAGCGTATTCCACCGCAGCGGATCGAGGCCACCGCTTCGCGAGTTTTGCGTTCGCTCTCGGCGTTCGGCTTGACGCTACTTCCTTGATTTCCGAATAGGTCCAAGCGCGGTGACTTTTCCGCGTACGATCTCGGCAATCTTCAGAACTTCGGCCAGCAGTTGCTCATCGACTTCCGAATTGCCCTCATACTCCGCCAGGTTCCTGCTGTTGTGGGCCTTGTCGAGAACGCGCCATTGTCCGGGCGTCAGGTTCAATGTGTGTTGCAGGGCTTGAAATACGATGAATCGCTGACGATCGGGCCGATAGCCGTGCCAACGCATCGCTGCGAGTGATAGGGCATGCGCGGCATTGTAGGCGAGGTCGAATCTGCTCTCTGGGGAATTGTCCTGGTTATGAGCATCCTTCAGCCGATTGGTGCCCAACTTCAGCAGTCCATCGAACTCGGCTTGATCCGGTGGTTCGGCCTTGAGCACTTTGGCTTTGACTAGATTATCCAAGGCTTCTGAGTTCATCTTCGTTTCCAAACACGAACAGCTTGGACTGATTCAGGATTTTTGTGACGAAAGAACTCCTGGCTTTGACCTTCCGCCCCCAGTCGTTGGTCGTCATCAGGTTAGGATTGACAGGACGGGCAAGATGTTTCTCAGCCTTCTGAAGCGCTGAGAAGACTTCGCTATAGGCCAGTCCTTCTCCGATAATCATCAGGTCGATGTCGCTGTTTGCGGTGTCCTTGCCCTTGGCGATCGAGCCATAGACGAACGCGGATGCGATCGACTCGCGGTACGGCGTGAGTGCTTCCCGAAGCGGATCGACCATGCCGATGGTTTTCAGGACCAGTTGATGCAGTTCATTAAAGACCGGTGACTCCCGGTTTGCATGGTAGAGCTTTCGGTTGCCATAGGCGGCGGTGGCCACGATCCCCACTTGGGTAAGCTTTTCAAGCTCGCGCTGAACGGCGCCGCGCCCGGAGCCGGCTTTTGAGATGATTTCAGTGAGTTGAAATTCCTGGTCGGGTTGACCGAAGATAATGCCGAGCACACGCGATTGAACGCGTGAAAACAGCGCACCGGCTAAATTTGAAGAAATCGGATTCGTACCCATTCTGGGGCTATTTGTACCCAAATTGGGTATATCAGACAAGCGCGATCGGTATTTAGTCAGCTCCGAGCGTTCCTGCTTTTCGTACATCCCATCCGCAATTGACAAAGTAGCCACCGGTGGCTACCTTCGCCTCATGCGTAAGGTCGGCATCAAGGCGCTGAAGAACGATCTCAGCAAATATATCCGTGCCGCGGCCGCCGGAGAAACAGTGCTGGTGACGGACCGCGGCCAGGTGGTTGCGGAAATCGCGCCGCCGCAGCTTTCATCGGACGGTGCGTTGACGTCCAATCCCCTGCTGGCGGAAGACATGCGGCGGGGCCGGATCACGCCGGCGCTCAATCCGTCATATACGCCCGGGCCGAAGGTCCACGTCGCGCCGTTCGATGACGTCATGCGGGAACTCCGGACCGATCGGGACAAGCATTGATCTATCTCGACACGTCGGTCGTGCTGGCGCAGGTCTTTGACGAGAGGGTGGCCCCGCCCTCCGCGCTTTGGCGTGAAACTTTGATATCCAGCCGGCTGCTGGCCTACGAATTCTGGAACCGGGTTCACGCGCGCCGCCTGCCGCCCTCGCAAATGGATGAAGCGCGTGCATTGCTCGGCGCTATCAATTTCGTCGAACTCACGCCGGCCGTTCTGGCGCGCGCACTGGAGCCGTTCCCCGTTGCCGTCGCCACACTCGATGGCATGCACCTTGCCACGATTGAATACCTGCGCGGACGCGGCGGAAGTGTCGAACTCGCGAGCTATGACGAGCGCCTGCTTGCCGCAGCACGCGCGCTTCGAATAAAGCCCATCATGATCTGATGGTCAGTCTGTCAACCGACACCCACCGCCCCCTCGGCCATCGAATACACCACGCCCTCGTCCGGCTCCTTCAAGGCGCGCGCGGATCGCCCCTCCAGCCTTCCCCTGCTGCCCCGGTTCGGCCCCCCGCCACCCGCCTCGCAATTGCCACCAGATTCCGCACCGGCGCGGAGCGGTCGTCGCGGCGGTGGGCGAGGCTGATGCGGGAGCGCGGCACCTTTCCCTCGATTTCGAGGTAGACGACACCGTCGAGCCGGATCTGACGCGTCGATTCAGGGACGATGGATACGCCGAGACCGGCCGCGACCATCGGTATCACCGGAAGGATTTGCGGCGCCTGCGGGCCGAGGCGGGGTTCGAAGCCGGCGTCGCGGCAGGCGGCAATCACCCGGTCGTGGTAATCGGGATTGAGCTCTCTCGCATATAGGATGAAGGGCTCGTTGGTGAAGCTTCGCAGCGGCGCCGAGGATTTTGTCCCGAGCGGATGATGCTTCGGCACTACCATCACCATTGGCTCGTCGACAAGCAAATGAAGGGCGAGCCCTTCGCTGTCGTCGACCGAGGGCCGGACAAACGCCGCGTCGATCTGTCCGGCGTGCAGCCGGGCCATCAGCAGCGCCGTGCTGCTTGCCTGCGGGTGGAGAACGACATCGGGATATCGTACGCTGAATTCACGGATGATCGCGGGGATCAGCGGATGAAAATAGGTCGCGCCGCCGGAGCCGAGGATGACGCGGCCGGTCTCGCCCCGCGCCCGGCGCCGCACGCCGGTCTCGGCCTGCTCGACCTGTCGCAGGATGATGCGCGCCTCTTCCAGCAACAGCTTGCCGGCGGGGGTCAGCTCGACGCCTCTCGCCTTGCGGCGGAATAGCTGGGTGCCGAGTTCCTCCTCGAGCTGACGTATCTGCAGGCTGAGCGGAGGCTGGCCAATGCCAAGCCGTTCGGCGGCGCGGGTGAAGTTCAACTCCTCGGCCACTGCAACGAAATAGCGAAGATGCCGTAGTTCCATCGACCAGTCCCTCCCGGCGGTGTCGCAGCGGGGCTCTGGTTCCTGGCCCTCAACGGAACCCGAAGTGGGAGCCAACCATACGCGTCGAATATCGAAGATGCCACAACGCGGTATTGGACACTAGCGATCGGAGCGGCCATCTGTTGCGAACGAGCGTCCGCCGGGGGCGCCTTACAACGCATGTCCAAATCGCTGACCGACAAATCAATGCAATCCGAACGGCTCGCGTGCAAATCGCTCAATTCCGACGAATCGCATGCGGAGGCGCTCCGTATCCTCGAACGGGAAAACCACAGCCTTCGCGCGCTGGTGGTCTCGCTCAGCGAGGTGGTGCGTCGGCAGGTCGCTCAATCTTCCTTGGGTGCAAAAAGCCACCTTGGCGAGCAAAATTTGGACGGCACGTCCGATCACCTGTCTCGCCCGTTAACCGGCCACGAGCTGTTGACGGAACGGGAGCAGATGGTGCTTGCCCACATCGTTCGCGGCGCTTCCAGCCGGGAAGCGGCCCGCTTGATGTCGATCAGCGCACGCACGGTCGAATATCATCGCGCCAACATCATGCTGAAGGTGGGCGCCAGGAATACGGCCGAACTGGTGCGTATTGTCCTGGGCGACTGGCGCGATGCGTCGGGGGCCGAGGCGGAGGCGCTGGCTTGACCTCTCCCCCTGCGGGGAGAGGTGAAGGCGGGCGCCGGGCCGATTCAATGCACAGACGTCACGCTGTGATCGCGCTTTGCCGCCGGCCCTCGTAATGTGTTCGGATCATTTGACAATCTGTTTACCAGAGCTCGCAAAGTAAGCGCAGCACTAGGTAGATTTACTGGTTCGAAACCCCGCCAGCGGGTTCACAACATGCATCTCCTCCGATGTGGGTGAACGAATGCAGTTGGGCCGAGCCAAACGACGTTTGATCGAATTTACTCGCTGGTTGCTGGCAAAGGGCCATTTGACCGCGAGCTCGTCGATCCACCCGGTGCTTTGTCCGCTGTTCATTATCGGCGCAGGCATGGTCGGGGTCGGCCTTTCACTGGCGACCTTCTCGGCGGTCTCGGTTCGCGAGCACGACGCGCTCAGGCAGGATTTCTTTTTTCGGGCCAGCAACGTTTCCTCGATGCTGCAAGGCGGCCTGGATGCCTGGCTGGACAAGATAACGGCGCTGCACGCGCTGATGGAATCGTCCGAGGGACCGGTCACGCGCCAGCAGTTCAGGATCTTCGCCGACGAGCTGATGGAAAATCAAAGGGCGATGTTGAGCGCTTCATGGATACCGCGCGTTGCCCGGCAGCAGCGTGCCGCCCATGAAGAGGCCGCCAGGCGCGACGGCATCGCCGGCTATACCATCCAGTCCGTCACCCCTCAGGGCATGCTGACAGCCGCACCGGAAAGGGACGAGTATTTTCCGGTTTATTATTCAACCGAGCAACAGACGCCGCTGTCGGTCCATGGCCTGAACCTCGCGGACGGCGGCTTGCGCGAGGAGACCCTGGTTCGTGCCCGCGACGGCGACCGCATGGCGGCTTCGAACAGTTTGACGCTGCAATCCGGCACCGGAAACCGCCACGGATTTTTCGTGGTGCTTCCGGTTTACCGATACGGTGCCTCCAGGGACACGGTCGAGAGCCGCCGCCAGAACCTTGCCGGTTTCGTTCAAGGCGTGTTTCAGCTGAATACGATGATCGATGCCATTCTCTACGGTCTGAGCACGCCGGTCGAACTTTCCGTCTACGAGAACGACGCCGACGCATTTCCGGTCCACGTAGTCGCTGCCTCTGGATGGTGGTCGAAGCAGTCCGCCCGCGACGCGCAATCCGATCTTCTCTGGCAAGGCAAATTGATGGTCGCCGACCGCCAGTGGAAGCTTGTCGCAAGAACATCGCCCGGATGGCCGGCGCCGCGCCAGAGAACCGCGTGGACCCTGTTGATTGCCGGCATGCTTGTCACCTTCATCATCGTCGTATCCATGTGCATCTCGCGTTATCATGTGCTTCGTCTGATTGAAGCAAAGCGCGAGGCTTCCCGGCTCGCACAAACAGATCCGCTTACCATGCTTGCCAATCGCCGCGCTCTCTTCAACCGGCTTCACAAACTGTTCGCGGCCGGCCACCAGCCGTTTGCAATCGCTTGTATCGACCTCGACAATTTCAAGAGCGTCAACGACACGCTCGGGCATGGCGTCGGTGACGCCCTGTTGCAACAGGTGTCGCAACGCCTGCGGGCGAATGTCCGGCACAGCGACATCATCGCGCGCACCGGCGGCGATGAATTCACCGTGGTGTTGTCGGACGTCGACCTTGATGGCGCCAGCGCCGCCGCGGCTAAGATTATTGACGCGCTGGCCGAGCCTTATGCGATCGGCAATCATGAGCTGCATGTCACGGCCAGCGTCGGGGTTTCGCTGTGTTCCACGGAATGCCCTGACGCCGACGCGATCATTGTGCAGGCGGACATCGCGCTGTATCGCGCCAAGCAGGACGGCCATAATTGCTTTCGGCTGTACAGCGCCGGGCTCGGTAGCGAACTGCAGCAGCGCGCCGCGCTGGCGGATGAATTGCGCGGTGCGATCTGCCGCGATGAGCTGGAATTGCATTTTCAGCCTCAGGTCGAGATTTCCTCCGGTAGAATCATCGGTCTCGAAGCCCTTGTGCGGTGGAATCATCCGGCGCGCGGCATGATCTCGCCCGCGACGTTCATTCCGATCGCGGAAGAAACCGGAATTATCGTGCCGCTCGGCCGGTGGGTGTTTGACGAGGCATGCCGCTACGCGCGGCTTTGGCAGCAACAAGGAATCGCGCCTCAGGCGGTAGGCGTGAACGTGTCGACCATTCAATGCAACAAGTCGGATATTGCCCGTGACTTCGGGGAAAGTCTCAAAAAGTGGCGCGTGGAGCCCGGGTGCATGGAGATAGAATTGACCGAGTCCGTGCTGATGGAAGTCACTGAGCATCATTGCGGCATCGTCGAACGTCTTCGCGCGCTCGGCTTGAGAATCGCGATCGACGATTTCGGCACCGGATATTCATCGCTGAGCTACCTGACCAACTTCCCGGTCGACCGCTTGAAAATCGCGCAGGAACTGGTGCTGAGCGTGGATACCGACCACCGCCACGCGTCGGTCGTGCGAACCGCCATCCGCCTTGCGAAGGATTTGGGGATCGAGATTATTGCCGAAGGCGTCGAAACAGCGGCTCAGGCGCGCTTCCTGACTTCCGCAGACTGCGCTTACGCCCAGGGCTATCGCTATGGCCGGCCGGTGAACGCCGCGCGAGCAACCGAACTGCTGCGTCAGCGGCGGGTGATCGTTCTCGAAGAGACCAAACCGGACACCACGCTTGCACCACGCTCGCCTGCCCGGCTGAACGACCATGCCGCCTGACGGGATCCCGCGTAACGCGGAAGCGCTGACGCCGTAACCTTCCTCCATCGACTCCAGCTCTAACGCTCCGCCATCCCCACCGCCACGGAATACACCACCCCCTCATCCGGCTCCCTCAACCCCAGGCACTTGTTCAGCGTAGAGTCCTTGAAGCCGCCCATGCAGAGCGTGGCGAGGCCGCGTTCTTGGGCGCCGAGGCAGAGGTTTTGCGCGGAATGGCCGGCCTCCAGCAGGATGTAGCGGTAGCCGCGCGGGCCGTATTTCTTCTGGCAGCGCCCGAACACGGCGACGTGGCAGAAAACGGCATTGGCGCCGCCGAGGAAGGGGGCGGTGTAGAAAGCGCCGAGCGCCTGCTCGACCCGCGCGCGCGGGAACAGCCGGTCCAGCGCATGGCTCCTCGGGTCGAATCCGTAGATGCCGTCCTCGAGCCCTTCGACGTTTCGCAGCAGCAGGAAGATTTCCAACGGATAAAGCGCGCCGGCCGAGGGCACGCTGCGCCGCAGGTAAGCGCCGCCGGTCTCCATCGGCATGATGCCGACCACGCCATGGGCGGCGAACAATAGCTCGGAGAGCGTCGCCAGCGGCATGGTCCAGCTCGCGAAGGCGCGGGTGGATTGCCGGCCTGCGAACATGCTCGCCAGCGCGCCGCCGGCGGGCGCCGGCAGTTCGACGCGCGCGGAGGCGCCGGCGTGATCCATGTACTCGTGCAGGAACGGCGCTTCGCGGTAGGCCTGCTCATTGAGCCACGGCTCGGAGTTGAGATGAAACAGCCGCGACAGCGAAACGGGATCGTCGACCGGGATCATTGAAAAGGCCTTACGCTAGCGGATGGGGACAGTAATTCAGCGTCTCCGGCGTGGAAGGTGCGCCGGCAAAACCCCAGCGCATCGGCGCCTCGAACAGCCTGCGGCCGCCGAGCCGCGCCTGTCCCCAGCCGAAATGGATTGGCTGCAGGCCGGTCGCGATCGCCCGCACCACGCGGTAGCCGGCCTCAGCGACGTCCGGCATCGTGATGTCGGCATAGGCGGCACGTGCGCCGGTCTCTTTGAGCCGCGCCGCGACGGCCGCGAGGTCGGCGTCGCCATCGCCGGTTGCAAAGCCGGTGAGGTCGCCGAGTGAGACGGACTTTGCCCCGGATTTGAGGAAATCGAACTCGTAGAAATTCTCCGGCATCGCATGAAACCCGGGATGGTCGTCGAGGTCCTTGACATCCTCATAGGTTTTCAGCCGGCCCGCCGGCGGTTTTTCCCGGTAGCGGACCGCTTCGCTCGGCCGCGCCTGGCACATTTCGAACGCCGCCTTGTCGCACGCGACCACCGGATTGAGATCGCACCCCATGCCGATCAGCCGCGCGGGCCGCGCCGGATCGCTGTCTTCGGCCACCGCCATGATCACGTGCGGAAGCTGGTCGGTGGCAATCTTCAGCAGCCGGACGGCGACGCCGAAGCGGCGGTAATGGCGGACGATGGTCGCGGCATGGCAGCGGCACGCCATCGCATCGAGTTCGATTGCCGGCAGCCGGTTCATCCAGGTGATCATCAGCGCATCGCGCTCGATCGTCTCGTAGAGGCCGCCCAGGATCGCGCGCGCCAGCGTCGGGCCGGCGGCGAGCCCGTTCGAGGTCACCGCGGTGAAATGGTCCTCGGCCCTCGGCATCGGATAGACGAGATGCACCAGCGCGGCCGGCAGCGGCACGGCCTCGCCGGAATTGAGGTCGGTGCCGCCGATCCACGATATCTCCGCATCTTCAGTCCAGGGCCGGAACGCAAAACCTTCCTGCGCATACTGCGCTTGCGAATACAGCACGCAGTCGGCGGGCGTGATCGCGCCTGATGGCGCCGGGCCGGTCGACAGCCGCGCGGGGTCAAGGTGATAGGCGGCGTAGCGTTCGACCGCTTCGCCGAGCGCCGACAGTTTCGCCTCGTCCTCGGTGCGGCCCTTGCCGGCGTTGAGCCGCTCCTGCCGCGGCGCGGCGCGGAAATCGAAATGGGCGAGCATGGCGGTGCAGAGGTAGGGCGGCACGGGCTCTTCGGGCCCGCGATGCTGCGGCAACAGCTCGGTGACGAGACCGGTGCGCGAACTGACCAGGAGATCCCATGGCGCCGCGGTCATCCTGCGCAGACCGGGCAGCCGGGCTTGCGGAGCACGACATGCTTCTGCATCGCAAGGGTGGTGAGGTTGAAGACGAGCAGGCGCCCGCCGAGCGCGGGCGCGGCCTGGCCGGTCAGCAAATTGAGCGCTTCGGTCCCGATCAGGCTCGCAAGCAGGCCGGCGCCGAACACCAGCCTTTCGCGCTTGTCCCCCGCATCGGCCTTCATCTTGTCGCTGTGGCGTTCCTGCGCAAACCGCGACGGCGGATTGCCGGCGCAGGCGACCATGCGCATGCGATAGCACATGAAGCAGGGGCTGCCGTCGGTGCCGTAGAATGCGGGGCCGGCGATGACTTCGGTTCCGGCAAGCTCGCCCGAGATCCAGCGCACGCACGCCGCGCGGCAGGCCTGGTTCAGCTTGAAGGCAAGATTGATCATGCCGGCGTCGAGGCATGAAATGACCAGGTCGGCGCCATCGATAGCCGCGGCGACCTCCTGATCGGTTATGGGCTGCGCCGTCACCGCGTTGGCGGCGACTTCCGGCGCGGTGTCGGCAATCCGCGCGGCCAGCGCCTCCGCGCGCAGGCGGCCGACATCGGCGAGGCTGAAGGCCGGCGACAGATAGGTGTCGGCGGCCGACACCGTGCAATGGTCGACGCCCGCAACGCGGCCGACACCCGCGGCCGCAAGCGCATGCATGACCGAAGCGCCGGAGCCGCCCAGGCCGAACACGACGACGCGCGCGGCGGCAAGGCGGCGCTGCGCCTCATCGGCGTTTTCGGCGACCTCGTGAAAATAATTCAGTTGCGGCTGCAGCCGCGGCGGCCCGGCGGGGCGGTTGTCGCCCTCGACGACGATGTTCTGCGCCGCGAGCAGCGAAAGCGCGCTTTCCAGATCGGCGCGGTCGAACAGGTCGGCGGTTTGCGCGCACAGTTCCTCGAAACTGCGCCGTCCGTCCAGCAGCGGCATGACGTGGCGATGGAATTCGCGGAAGGACCGGCCCTTGAGGGTCAGCGACCGCTGCGCCGAGACGATCCGTAAGGTCTCCTCGCCCGATGCGTCCGGCGGCTCGCACCAGGCCTCGAAATGGCTAGGCATCAGCGGTTTCGAGAATGGCTGCATGCTGCCCCTGCTTGACTTCCTGCGCTGCCGGCCGCGCGCGGAACACGGCGAGACTGAGGACACTATCGCCCGAGCGCGCCAGAAGCTTGCGCCGTTCGAAATCACCAAGCGTCGCCTCGATCTCTTCGGCGGACCGCCCGTAAGCTAGCGCCAGCGTTGCAACCTTGGCAACCTGGTCGCAGCGCGCATAGAGTTCGGCCGCAAAGCCCTTGAAGGCGTGTTCGGGAGCGGTGGCGCAGGCGCGGCTGTCGGAAATTTCCAGCGTGCGGCCGTCATAGCGCGCATCGAGCCGGGGATAGGTCTCGGGCGGCCCGTAGCGTGACGCGGTCCACTTGCCCACCTGTTCCTGGACCGGACCGAGGTAGTCGTGCGGCGTGCGGCCGTCGCCGTAATCGAAATCGAAGAAATAAGCGAGGCGGCTCAGCTCGCGCCGCCCGAACGGGAAAACGTAGAAATAGGCGCGCGCCGGGCGCATGCGCTTGAAGCCGAATGCATCGGCGCGCGAATGGAACGGGCTGAAGCGGTCGAGCCGCACCATGCCGCACGAGCACGGCGGATCGAGATGGGCAAGTTTTGGGATCAGCCGCGCCGTCTCGGCATAGTCGCCGGGGTTTTCCCCCGGGAAGCCGCCGAGGATGTTCCAGGCCACCTCGATGCCGAGCTCCTTGCTCCAGCGCAGCAATTGAACGTTCTGCAAGCCGGTGCAGCCCTTTTCCATCAGCTTGAGCACGCCATCGGAAAAGCTTTCGATGCCGGGCTGGATCTGCGTGAGGCCGCCCGCGCGCATCTGCTTCAGCTGATCGTAGCGGAGGTTGGCCTTGACCTCGTAGAAAATGTCGAGCTTGAAATCCGCATCCGCCAGTTTGGGGAACAGCGTCGTCACGTATTTCATGTCGAGGATGTTGTCGACGAAGCCGACACGCCTGGTGTTGTGCCGGCGCGCGAGATAGTCGATCTCGTCGAAGGCACGCTGCGGCGTCTTGGAGCGAAACGCCATGGTGTCGCCGTTGAGCCCGCAAAATGTGCAGTGATGCTTGGCGCCCCACCAGCATCCGCGCGACGTCTCGAGCACGAGGTGGCCCTCGAACTGCCCCGCCAGCTTTGAGGCGGCAAGATCGCCGAAAAATCCGTCGAAATCCGGAAACGGCAGCGCGTTCATGTCCATGACCGGCGCGGACCTGACGGCCTTGTCGGCCCGGCCCTGCTCGAGCACGCCGGGGACCGGCAATTTGGGCGCGTTCCTTAGCAAACGGTCCAGCAGTTGCGGGAAGCTGGTGTCGGACTCGCCGGAGCAGAGATAGTCGATCCAGGGGAAACTCTGGATCATCTGAAGGCCCATCTCGCCCTCGCAGTTGGCGCCGCCGAACACGATGACCGGCGGATCCTGCAGCGCCTTGAGCCGGCGCGCGACCGCGAGGCACGCGCAGGTCTGATGGAAGGTCGTGGTGAAGCCGACGATGCGCGGCGCCTGCGCCATGATGGAAGCGACGCAGGACTCCAGATAGGCGGTGCGCGAACGCCGCGCCTCGGTCATGGCGTCGATCAGGTTCTGATCCTGGCCGGCCATCGGGATGAAGATGTCGGTGAGATACGCATCGGCGTCCGGTATTTCCGCGCCAAACAGATCGTCGGCGAAGAACCATTCGCCGATCAGAATATTGGGCGGAAACGTCGTCGCGATGCGCTGATAGGGCTCAAGGCCCATGTCACCGGCAAGCGCCAGGTTGAAGTACATCACCTTCGCGGAATAGCCGGCCGCCTCAGCTTCCGCGGCGAGAAGGCTGACGCCCATCGACGGGCGGCCGGCGTCTGCAAAGGGCATGACCGGGAATACGACATCCACGTTCAGCACTCCCTGGCGAGATGTCAAAGCTGCGGCTTGTGCCTACCCTCCGAGACCGCCGAAGCCGCCGCCGCCGAGACCGCCGCCGCCGAAGCCGCCGCCCCCGATGCATTCATTGATGCATTCCTGAATGCAGCATTGGCGGATCGTGCAGGCGCGGATGGTGCAGGGGCGGATCGTGCATGGTTGGACGATCGTGCACTGGTGGACGATGCATTGCTGGATGCATGGCTGGACGACAGTGCAGGCGCGGATGCATTGATTGATCACGCAGGCGTCCGGCGTCGGGGTGAGGCCCACTGCGCCCCCGGCCGCAGGCGATGGCGCCGCCGCCGACGTCGCGCCGCCCATCATCGAAGCGACCTTGTTGTAGGCCTTCATTTCCTCTTCGGTGACGTGCAGGTTCTTCAGCTTGTCCTCAAGCTCGGCCACCCTCATTTCGAGGGTTTTCTCGGTCTCATTATTGTCAGCCATGGGAGCGTTCCTCTTGTCGCTGGTTACTGCCGTGCAAACAAATGAACGCGCGATGCTCCCCCTGTTTCGAGGGCGAGTCAATCGATTTTGCAACCGAGGGGTTGTGGGGGAGGGTGAAGGGGTCCGAGCACATGCCATTGTGCCGGGCATCCACCTTCAGGTCGTCATGCCCAGGCTTGTCCCGGGCATCCACATCTTATTAAAGGCGCTAAAGCAAGAAAGACGTGGATGGCCGGGACGAAGCCCGGCCATGACGGAAAGTGAGCTAAACGTTCATAAGGAGATCGAGATGCGCGGCGCGGGTTTTCTGGCGATCTGGAGCGACGTCGAACAACAATCGCTCACCGACTACCGGCACTGGCTGACGCGCGAGCACACCACCGAGCGCGTGACCATGAAGGGCTTCCTCGCCGTCCGCGTGTTCCGCGCCGACCGCTCCGACCTCAATCGTTTCTTTATCCTCTACGAACTGCAAGCCCCCGAGGTGCTCGACGGCCCCGCCTATCTGGCGCGCCTCAACGCCCCGACGCCATGGTCGCAACGCATCATGCCGCAGCTCGGCAATTTTGTCCGCGGCGGCGGCGTCATGACAGCGCGAGCCGGCCGCGGCGAGGGCGCTACTATCGCAGCGCTGCGTATCGAGCATGTGCCGGAAGCGCCGCAAGCACTCGCCGACGCCCTGGTGGCGCTGGACGGGATTGCCGCGGTGCAGGTAGGGGTGACCGACCAGGCGCGGACGTCGGTGCCGACGGTGGAAAAGGGCATGCGGCAGCAGGAGGGGTTCTTTGCCGGGCTGCTGATCATCGAGGCGCTGGACGAGGCGGCGTTGCGCGGAGCGCTGCGCAAGGCGGCGGAGATCGCGCCGCAGTCCGTGCCCGGGGGCGAGGCGGAGGTTTATCGGGGGATGTTTGCGCTGGATGCGCGGATTGCGGATTCCGGATAGACTGGGCGCGTCATTCCGGGGCGCGCCTCTTCGGCGCGAACCCGGAATCCAGAGGTCGGGTGCGTGGCTGGATTCCGGGTTCGCTCGCCAACAGGCGAGCGCCCCGGAATGACGGCAGCGCCGCGACTCCTCTTTTTTCCACACCGCGGAGAACCCCGATCCTTGACCCGCACGCGCTTTCTCACCGGATTGATCGGAGCACCGATCGCGCATTCGGCCGCGCCCGCGATGCACGAGGAGGCGGCGCTCGACCTCGGCGTGCGCTGCCACTATCAGCTCATCGAGGTGACGGGCGCCGACAGCGAGGAATTGCGCGTCCTGCTGGAAGGCGTGCGCCGCCTCGGCTTTGCCGGCGTCAACGTCACCTTTCCCTACAAGGAAGCCGTGGTGGCCCTGCTCGACGAACTGTCGCCGGATGCCGCCGCAATGGGAGCGGTCAACACCGTCGTGGTCCGGGATAACAGGCTGATCGGTTACAACACCGACACATCAGGCTTTGCGCGGGCTGCCGCCGGTCTGGTTGCGGACGTAGGGCAGGGGTGCGTGGCGGTGATCGGCGCAGGCGGCGTCGGCAAGGCAATTGCCTTCGCGCTGGCGAAGCTCGGCGTTGTTGAGTTGCGCATATTCGATGCCGACCGTGCGAAGGCCGATCGTCTCGCGCTGCTGCTGCGGCCGCACGGCCGGGCCATCGTCGTCGATAGCGTCGAAGATGCGGTTCGGGGAGCAATCGGTCTCGTCAACGCAACGCCGGTGGGAATGCTTCCCAGCCGGGAGTCTCCGGTTCCGGAGGCGCTTTTGCACCGCGGACTGTGGGTTGCCGATGCCATCTATCATCCGCTGTGGACGCCGCTATTGATGGCTGCGAAGGCGAAAGGGGCGCAGGTGATGACGGGACGGGAGCTTGCGATCTACCAGGCGGCTGATGCGTTTGAGTTGTTCACCGGGCGTGCGGCGTCAACGGCGGTGATGGGGAAAGCGTTTGATGGGGTGATGAGCGAAGCGCGTGCGAAATGAGCGCAATCCCCGCACACGATCCTGACGATCTTGGAGAATGATTGCTAGACGCCTGTGAATCAAATAGAACATAATAAGAACAGGGCATTCAATGGCAACACAACCGGGATATGATGGGCGGGCGATAGCGAACTTCGTCCTCGACTATTGCGATCGAAAAGGCCGCAGCGTCACAAATCTAGCCCTGCAGAAGATCATCTATTTCTGCCACGTCTGGTCTTTGATTGAACTCGGACGCCCGCTGGTCCGGCATAAGTTCGAAGCTTGGGAATTTGGGCCGGTGCTTCCCTATCTCTACCGCGAATTTAAGGACCATGACCGGTCGCCTATCACGGAACGCGCAACGCAACTCGATCCGACGGATGGCAAACAGCGCGTGGTCGCGTATGATTTCGATGAACAGACAGATTCGCTGCTCCACAGGATCGCAGGTTTTTACAGTCAAATGCGTGCCGGCGACCTTGTAGCACTAAGTCACGTCCCGGGAGGGCCTTGGCATACCGTGTGGAATCACGGCGGCAGGATCAACCCAGGCATGAAAATCGAAGATGTAAAAATAGCAGAATTTTACTCGAAAGCGTCGCGGCCCTTCTCAATCCAATAATGGTCCAGACCATGCCAGAATTGCGAGTCCCGTCGATCCAACATCTAGCCCGCAACTGGCGTAGCGATCCAGCACGCATTGCCCGCATCCTTGTTCGTCTTGTGATGAACCCTCCTCGCTTCAACTACAATCCGCTGTATGGCGCTGTGCGGGACATGCTCGTGCTAGGCGTTCCGTACGATCAAGTTGTTGAAGGTATTCGTCGCATCCAACGGGAAAGCGTTCGGAAAAATCTCTTAGAGGTTCTGCCTCTGATCCGAGATCACTTTGCCGGCGTCGCTCCGGATTTCTATCAGACCATCGACAAGCGTTTTTATCCGGTCGGTCGCGGGCTGATGGTCCCGTTCGAGCCCCCCATGATATACGGCATGGGCGGTCAGTTATATTTTCCATGGTTCAGCTTTTGGCGTCAGAATCCGCTCGCAAACGATCGTCTTTCGCTGTTCGTGACGTTGGTGGATGAAGTTCTGATGCAGGACCCCGATCTCGAAGCTGCGCGTTTCGAGATTCTGGACTTCAGTTGCGCAGCGCCTAAGCAGCCTCGCACGCTTAGGATTATCGATGCGGGCGAGATCCCGCGTATTGATGCCGCTCGAAAGGCCGAGATGCTGGATGCTTTTGCAGAAGGATATTTGCGTGCGGTTGCGGCTCTGAAGCGAAATTCTGCTGCGACGGATAATGCGGACAAGGAGGCACCTGAGGCTGATCCGGACCAACCCGGGTTCTTTGATTAGAGCAATTGTCGGTCAGAGGCTTGTAGGCTGCGGATAACGGAACGCTCTGTCCTGGATTGCGCTTCGCCCATCCGAGTCACAGGCTGTTCCGGTTTCTGCCGGGGCTTAATCATCCGTCACCGCCAACCGTAGGGTTGCCGCGATGCCATCAAACCGATGCCCAGCAATAGCGGTGGCTAACGCGCATTGAACGAACTATGCCCATGTTGCTCAAAAGAACCAGTTTCAGGGGTGGGAAATGGCGCGTATTTACGGAAATTACGCCATCCTGATGGATGGTCGATGGACACTTGATGACCTTTACAAACTTCCTCGCACCTTTGAGCAAGCGTACTTCGCGCTGGACGCGCTTATTCCCTCGGATAACGATGCGGATGCCGATCGCGTAGCTCGTGCCTTCCGGGCCTATCCTTGGCAAGGGGGTTATAGTGCGGTGAATTTCTATAACCAGCTCAGGTAGGCCACGCCTATCAATGCGAGGCCGAAGGTTGCCTCCATCCGCTACGCGTCGCCCGGCTGGATCGAGCTATCCTTGATATTAGAACAAGCCCAGCTTCTCGCTGAGATCGTAGCCGTGGTCGCTGGCTCGATTGCCGGCTGCAACGCACTCTACAACAAGATTATGAACGACCTGCAACGAAGGAAGTTACTTCGCATCGAAGTCGAGAGAGAAAAGATCGCACTTACCCGAGAGGAGATGATACTTATCGGGGAGTATAACAAATTGATGGCAGACATGCTGCAATTGGGTACGCCCGCGTCAATTGACGCTCGCACAGAAAAGCCGCTTGTCTCTCTCAAAATTTTGCTTTCCGTCTACCGGCGAATCAGAATACTCGCTGACTATCGAATAAAGCGAAAGGCTCTGCTGCCTACTAAACGCGAGCAGACATCGCAACCGCCTCGGCTGCCCGATCTCAGGTGAGAATGCGCCGTCTACAGACAGACTCTGTTGGCCTTTTGCGACAGCCTCGGTTAAAATCAAAACGGGATATCGTCGTCAACATCAGGTTTCGGCCGGTCCTTCGATGGCGCGGGAATTCTTCGGGGGGTCGACTTGGGGAGTTTTGGTGTGCTGTCTTCGATTTCTTTGGTGCGTCCGAGAAGACGGGCGATGGAATCGATTAATTCTCGAACCGGTCTTAGTTCAGTAGCTGCCTGACCTCCAAGATGGGCGAGGCCAATAACTAAATCGGCAAAGCGATCCCAAGGCGCCCGGTCACGGTCGACCTCGGCGAGAAATGCATTAATGAGGTTGTAGAGCCGGTCTTTTTTCCAGCCATCGAGTGGCGCATTGTCTACTATTGTTTTTATTTCGTCGACGTAGCGGCGAAGCTTTTCTTTGTCATCATGGCTAAGTCCTACAGAGTAGCGGAGGACGCCCCGTGCATTTGCGACTTGAATCTGAACCTTGAAATTGTCGATAGCGACCAATAGGTCGCGGTAGTGGTCCCATAACTGTTGACGCTTGCCGGAGGGAAGTGTCCATGGGTCGAGAAAATCGAGGTCAAGTGCTTTTGCTGTGGCAAGGCAATGATTGATGTATTCGAGGGCGCAGGCATCAAAAAAGCCTGACTCGTCGTTATCTTTGAGATCATCGTTCATCTTTTGGCGAAACTTCGCCTCAAGTTTCACGAACGCCATCTCTGGCGTATTGCCCCGGATTGCTTCTATGTAATCGTCGTCGGAAAGCATCAACTCACGGTATCACGAGGGGAATCGGGCACGAATATATCACAAGTCTCGCTGTAACGCTCCCCTGAGGCATTTATGGATTGATGCTTCTGGAGATGCTTCCGCCACGCTCCCGCGGTGATGCGAGAGAGCGCTGCAGACCCTCAATCCACTACAATTTTCGCCCGGTCCGTTGCCTTCACGTGGGTGTGCGCGTCGAGCCCGGTGGCAGCAAAATACGCTTCGCAGAATCGCCCGAACATAGCGAAGATTTGGGGTCCCAGGGCCACCTCACACCGGCGTCGACGCTAGCCCGCGTACGATCGCAGCTCTCGATCGAAAGGCGCAACGAAGGCGCCTTCCAAGCTGCGAAGCGCGGCTGGACCGTCACGGGCATGAACCAGTACCGAAGGTTGATTCCCCCTCCACGTCGGCCAAAATCTTTCCGCCGCGTGGCAAATCTGCGGAAAATTTATGGCGGTCGCGTTTTTCACGGAACCGCGTGCCGCCACACCGCCGTCACCGCTTTGCCGCAACGAAAACCTCCGCAAGCTGTTTGCCTCATGCTTGCCGCAAGACTTGTCGGCGGAGTTAATGTTCGAATCGGGTGGTTTCGACTGAGGCGGCTTAAACCGTTCCCTTCGCTTGAAATTTTACATCGACCGGTGCGGCGCTCACGCGGCGCGTCGTCTCGGATGCCGCACAAGTGCCTGTCAGGTCGCAGGATTTCGCGCGGCTCAGGGGCCGGCTGCCCGTCACACGGCTCAAGCACTTCAAGTCGTACGCTTTTTCGCGTCGTCCGCGCGCAGCGTGCACGCGAACTGCCTTCGGTTCGCCGCAACGCGCCTGAAGTTTGCCGCATGACTCGTCGATTTCACGCTAAGTGCGCCGCCACATTTCGGACCACCCACGTCAAGCCCTTGCACTGACGCCCGGTTTCGCGCGCTCCACGACCCCACCCGAATCGGAAATTCTCCCCTCAGTCCACCACGATCTTCACCCGGTCCCGCACCTTCACCTGCGCATGCGCCTCCAGCCCATTGAGCACGCGAAACCGCTCCGCCGGGCGGTCGACGCCCATCATGCGGTGCGACAGCGATTCCACGGTGTCGCCGGGCTGCACGGTGATCACTTTGATGCGCAGCGGGCGGGCGGCCTGGATCTCTTCCAGCGTCAGGCGGCGGAAGGAGGCCACGGTTTCGCGGGCGTTGCGTTCGCTCTCAAGGGTCTTCTGCTTGGCGGCGAAGATGAAGCGATAGACGTCGCTGCCGAAGCGCAGCGTGGTGATGCGGAATTGCCACGCGTCGCCGTGGGCGATCGCGGTCGCCGCCGGAAAGCCGTTGACGGTGATGTCCTCGGTGGTGGCCTTGTCGACGTTCTCCATCCAGCCTGAATTGAGATACTCAGCCAACGTCTGCTCGGCCGGCACCCGCACCACGTCGAAGCGCATCGCCTGGCTGCCGCCGTCGCGCACGCCGATCACCGCCTGCGCGGTGTTATCAAGCGTAAAGGCCTCCGGCGCCTGGAAGGTGAAGCCGAGTTTTGGATGCAGGAAGCGGCGGCCGCGAACGAATCCTTCGCTGGGGTCCTCGCCGTAGACGATATTGTCGATGGTGGCGAGGTAGGTCTCGCGGTCGCGGTCGCCGCCTTGCGGCGAGGTGTACTGCCGCGCATTGGCCTGCGCGTTCTGCACCCGCTCGGGTGTCGCCGGATGCGAGGACAGGAAATCCTGCGAGCGCGGATCGAGCGAGGTCTTGCCGGCTTTCATCGCGGCATTGCGTTCCATCGCGGTCAAAAAGCGCGAGGCGCCGTAGGGGTCGAAATGGGCGCGGGCGGAAATGCCCACCCCGATGCCGTCGGCCTCGAATTCCTGCGCCCGCGAAAAGCTCGCCATGGTCAGCTTCGACTTTGCCAGCGCCAGCGCGGTGAGATCGGGATCGTTGCCCATATCCGTCACGACACGCGTGACGATGGCGGCCTGCCGCGCCTGGTCCTCACGGATCGAGGCGTGTTTTGCCAGCACATGCGCCATCTCGTGGCTCAGCACCGAGGATAATTCCGAGGTGTCGCTGGCCAGCGCGATCAGGCCGCGCGTGACGTAGAGCTGTCCGGTCGGAAGCGCGAACGCGTTCACCGCGCCGGAATTGAGGATGGTCACCCGGTAGGCAAGATCGGGACGGTCGGAGGCCGCGACCAGCCGGTCGACGGTTCCGGTGATCAGGGCCTCCAGTCTCGGGTCGTCATAGGCGCCGCCATAGGAGGACAGGATGCGCTCGTGCTCGCGCTCGGCGGCGGGCGTCTGCGCCACGGTCCGGGCCGGTTTTGAGGCAGGGGTCCCGGCAGGGGACGCGGTCTGGAAACGGTTGATATCGCCGCAGCCGCCAAGCGCAAGCGCCGCGCACAGCAGGACCGACGCCGCCACAACGCGGCGGCTTTCATAAGTCCCGCGCCCTCGCAAACGCCGTCTTAAGGTCGTCATCTGCCTCTGCCCAGCCGGCCTAATTCTCGCCGGCCATCTCAATCTGCCCCGCTTGGGCTGCCTCGATCCGCGGCCCGCCGCGCGCCTCGACCCAGCCGCGGACCCGAATTCGTTTGTTTTCGAGGGACTTAAGAGAGATTCCCGCAGCCTCGAAAGCGGGCATTGCGCGCCTTGAAATAGTCACCGCAAAGTCGCGTGTCCAGCGCCGGCCGAAATTGATGTAGGATGTTGCCCCGGCCTGCCGCACCGACAGAACCTTCCCCTCGACCACGGTGAACTGCCCGATCCTGGCCAGGATGTCGCCCCGACTTTCCGCGTTTTTTATGGCCGCCCGGTCGGTCCAAATCCCGCGGCGGGCCTGCCGGGCCGCCGCCTCGGCAGCTAGCAGTTCCGCGGCGCAGGCCTTGTCGGCGACGGTGCCTGAGGCCAGCGCGTCGCCCTGTGCGAGCAATTGGTTCTGCACCGGTGTGGCCGCCTGTTGGACAAACACGAAGGCCGGCTGCCGGCCGTAGCGGTCCGGCGCATCGGTCTGTCCGCGCAAGGTGACATTGCGGCCGGCAACAAGAGCACTGAGCGCCGAGGCGTGGGCGGCACTCGTTTCAATGCCCGCAAGCCGCACCTCGCGGCCATCCTCCATGCGAAAGCTGCGCGCGTCGATGATCGCAACGACGCGGCCCTCGCCTTGCAGCTCGAAGCTGCAACCCGCGGCGAGCGCGGGGGGGTTCGCGATGGCCGCGGCGATCACGATCGCACAACGCAATACTGCCACGAGAAACCAGTCATGAAGCGCTGTCGTCTTGGTCATCGTTTTCCCGGCACCGAGCCACACATTCATCCGTCATCCTGAGGAGCCGCGCGCTTGCGCGGCGTCTCGAAGGATGGCCGCGGGGCGCCTGTGGTCCATCCTTCGAGGCTCGCCGCCAACTGCGGCGAGCCTCAGGATGACGGCGGTATTGGTCTGACCGTCAGCAAAACTGGTGGCAGATGTATCAATCTAGTAGAGCATGACGCCCGCGTCCCCGCAGCAATCATTCCGTTTTGCGGAAATAACCGTCGGCTTGCCGCTGCGGGTGGGTTGCGGCATGATCGCCGCCAACAACGAAAACGCCGCACAACAACAATGCGGCATGGCCCTGGGAGGTTGCGATGAAGAGAGTTGCACTTGGATTGCTGGCGTCAACGATGGTGATTGCCGCGACCGCGGCGATGGCACAGTCAAAACCTCCGCTGAAACTCGGCGCCATCCTCGATATGTCAGGGCTTTACGCGGATATTACGGGGTCCGGCAGCGAGACCGCTGCAAAGATGGCGGCGGAGGATTTCGGCGGCGAAGTGCTGGGCCGCAAGATCGAGATCATCGCGGCCGATCATCTCAACAAGGCCGATCTTTCCGCGAATATCGCCCGCGACATGCTGGACAATCAGGGCGTCGAAGCCATCATCGATGTCGCGGCCTCCGCAACCGCGCTCGCGGCGCTCGAGATCGCCAAGGCCCGCAACAAGATCATCATCTTCAACGGCCCGGGATCGATCCGCCTCACCAACGAGGCCTGTACTCCCTATAGCGTGCATTATGTGTTCGACACTTTCGGGCAGGCCAACACCACCGGTTACGCCGCCGTCAAGCAGGGCCTCGACACCTGGTTCTTCCTCACCGCCGACTACGCGTTCGGACAGGATCTGGAAAAGGACACCACCAATGTGGTGCTGAAGTCCGGCGGCAAGGTGCTGGGCGGCGTCAAGCATCCGCTGAACACCTCCGACTTCTCGTCGTATCTGCTGCAGGCGCAAAGCTCCAAGGCAAAGGTGATCGGGCTTGCCAATGCCGGCGGTGACACTATCAACGCCATCAAGCAGGCGGCCGAATTCGGGTTGACCAAAAGCGGCCAGAAACTCTCGCCGCTATTGGCGTTCGTGACCGATATCGACAGCGTCGGCCTTGAAACCGCGCAGGGGCTGTTGCTGGCAGAGGCGTTTTACTGGGACCTCAATGACGACACCCGCGCCTTCTCCAAGCGCTTCATGGAGCGGGTCAAGCGGGTGCCGACATCGGCGCAGGCCGGCGTCTATTCGTCGGTCACGCATTATCTCAAAGCGGTGAAGGCCGCGGGCACCACCGAGCCGGCTGCCGTGATGAAGATCATGAAGGACACCCCGATCAACGACTTTTTCGCCAAGAATGGCCGCATCCGCGAGGACGGCCGCATGGTTCACGACATGTATCTGTTCGAGGTCAAGAAGCCGTCGGAATCCAAGGCGCGCTGGGACGACTACAAGCTGCTGGCGACGGTGCCCGGCAACGAAGCGTTCCAGTCGCTGGAACTGTCGCGCTGCCCGCTGGTGAAGAAATAACGACGTCATTCCGGGGCCACCTCTTCGGCGCGAACCCGGAATCCAGAGGTTATCGCGCGAGATTCCGGGTTCGTCCCGCGCAAGGGCGCGGGCACCCCGGAATGACTGAGCCTATAACAAAGGGACAACAACAATGAACGACATGGTCCTGCAATCGCTCGACAACGGCCTGCTCACCATCACCATGAACCGGCCGGACCGGCGCAACGCGCTCAACGCCGACATGACGCGCGGGCTGGTCGAGGCGGCGCGGCGCGCGGCAGAGGATCATGAGGTGCGCGCGGTTCTCTTGAAGGGCGCGGGCGGCACCTTCTGCGTCGGCGGCGACGTCAAGTCGATGGCGGAGGGCCGCGCGCCGCTGCCGTTCGAGGCCAAGAAAGCGAACCTGCGCCGCGGCATGGAGGTATCGCGCATCCTCCATGAGATGCCCAAGCCCGTGGTAGCGCAAATCGATGGCGCCGCAGCCGGCGCGGGTCTTTCGATTGCGCTGTCCTGCGACCTGCGTGTCGCCGGCGCTTCTGCAAAGATCACCACGGCATTCGCCAAGGTCGGCCTGTCCGGCGATTACGGCGGCACGTATTTCCTGACGCAGATGCTCGGCAGCGCCAAGGCGCGCGAGTTGTATCTGATGTCGCCGGTGCTTACGGCGCAGGAAGCGCTGACGCTGGGCATGGTGACAAAAGTCGTCCCCGATGCGGAGGTCGAAGCCGCGGCGCGTGAGCTTGCGATGTCGCTGGCGCAGGGGCCGACGGTGACGCTGGGCTATATCAAGACCAACATCAACAACGCCGAGCGTCTGTCGCTGGAAGCCTGCTTCGACGCCGAGGCGATGCATCACTCGCGGTGCGGCGACACCGCCGACCACAAGGAGGCCGCAACGGCCTTTGTCGAGAAGCGCAAGCCCGCCTTCGTGGGTCATTGAAATGGCGCCCTACATGCGGCTGCGGCAAATCTGTCTGGTCGCGCCGCATCTCGAACCGGTGATCTCCGACATCGGCTCGATCATGGGCCTCGAGGTCTGCTACCGCGACGGCAACGTGGCAAAATACGGGCTGGAGAACGCGCTGCTGCCGGTCGACACCATCCTGCTGGAAGTGGTGGCGCCGTTTCAGCCCGGCACCGCGGCGGGACGTTTCATCGCCAAGACCAACGGCCGCGGCGGCTACATGGCGATTTTCTGCTGCGACGACCCGGATGGGCGCGGGCGCGCCGCCAACGCGATGGGCGTCCGCACCGCCAATGTGATCGACCATCCGCCCTATCACGGCGTGCAGCTGCATCCGCGCGATTGCCGCGCGGCGTTTATCGAGTTCAATCACACCGACGGCAGCGACGATAGTCTCGGCCCCTATCCGCCGGCGGGGCCGGACTGGCAAAAATCGATCCGCAAGGATGTGACGCAGGCGCTGGTCGGCGTGGACATGGAAAGCCCGGAACCGGAGGATCTTGCCAGGCATTGGGGGCAAATCATCGGTATTCCCGCAGGCAAAAGCAAAAGCGGCGAAGCTCAGATAGGACTGCCCAATTGCACCTTCCGCTTTGTCAAAGGTGCCAGCGAACGCATGAGCGGCCTGACGTTTCGCGTCGGCGATGTCGCCAAGGTGTGCGATGCCGCCAAGGCCAAAGGCCATCCTGTCGCCGGCGACACCTTCTTCCTCGGCGGTGTGACTTTCCAGCTTGTGGCGTGAATGTTGACATCGCGTCGCGCGGACGTTCAAAACAATAAGAAACCAGGACAGCTCTGAATGCCCGCCGCGACCAAGCCCGCCCCGCATCCGCTCGATACGTTCTTCTCGCCATCAAGCATCGCTTTGATCGGCGCCTCGCGCGACCTCGACAAGATTCCGGGCCGGCTGCTGTCGATGCTACGCAAGAATCATTATCCGGGCAGGATTTATCCGATCAACCCGAACTACGGCGAACTCGACGGGCTGAAATGCTATCCCTCGATATCGGATGTCGGCCAGCCGATCGACCTTGCCATCGTCATCATCCCGGCCCGCGCCGTGCTCGGCGCGCTCGAGCAATGCGCCGCCGCAGGCGTCAGGAATGCGGTGATCATCTCGTCGGGATTCGCCGAGGAGGGCGGCGACAGCACCGCGATGCAGGACGCCATCGTGGCGCTGGCCAAGAAAAGCGGCATGCGCATTTCCGGCCCCAATGCGGAAGGCTTCTATAGCGAAGCCCAGCACGTCGCGGCGACCTTCAGCCCCACGGTCGACGTCAAGCCGGGCGCGGTGGACCTCGTTGCGACCAGGCGCCGGGCCGCCATCGTCGCGCAGAGCGGCGGCATCGGCTTTGCTATAAAACATCGCGCCAAGGCGCTGGGCGTTGCGATCAGCTACTGCGTCAGCGCCGGCAACGAAGCCGATCTCGGCGCCGGCGAATTCCTCGATTACATGGTGCAGGATTCCTCCACCGACGTGGTCCTGCTGTTCATCGAGGGAATCCGCGACGTCGAAAAATTCCTGGTTGCCGCCCGGCGCGCCGCCGAGATCGGCAAGCCCGTGATCGTCACCAAGGTCGGCCGCTCCGGCGCCGGCGAGCGCGCCGCTGCCTCGCATACCGCCAGCATGGCCGGCTGGTCCGCGGCTTACGACGCGGTGTTCGCCAAATACGGTTTTATCGTTTCCAACGACCTCGACGAGGCCGTGACCATCGCGGCGGTGCTGACCACGTCGCCGCTGCCGAAGGGCGACCGGGTCGGCGTCGTCACCGTCTCCGGCGGGGCCGGCATCTGGGGCGCGGACACGGTGTCGATGCAGGGTTTGCAGGTGCCGGAACTGCCGGCGCCGATGCAGGCGGAAATCAGAAAATTGCTGCCGTCCTATGGCGCGGCGCGCAACCCGATCGACGTCACCGCGCAAGGCGTGCACAGCGGCGGCCTGCAGAAGAGCATCGAGCTGCTCGACCAGTCCAGCGACATCGACGCCATCCTGGTGGTGCTGTCGCTGTCGAGCGATACGCGGATGCCGTTCAAGCGCGACGAGTTGAAGCCGGTGATCGACGCGCAGCACAAGCCGATCGTGTTCTATTCGTACACGCTGCCATCGAATTTCGCGCGCAGCGCGCTGGCGGAGTCCGGTGTCATCGTGCTGTCGGGCCTGACCCATGTCGGCGTTGCGATGCGCAGGATCACCGACTATGCGAAGTTCAAGCTGGCGCCGCTGGTGAGCGAGACGGCATCCCCGCCGTTCGACCTTGCGGCACAGCTGACGTCGGCAACGCTATCGGAGCACGACAGCAAGTCGCTGCTGCGAAAAGCAGGCATCGCGCTGCCCGATGAAACGCTGGTGACGGAGAAAAGCGCGCTGGACGAGGCGATCGCGCGCGCGAACTTTCCGCTGGTGATGAAAATCCAGTCGCGCGACATTGCGCACAAGAGCGACGTCGGCGGCGTCCGTATCAACATCGCCAGCAAGGGCGAGGCGTGGGCCGCCTATGCCGCCCTGCTGGACAGCGCACGGCAGCATCGGCCGGACGCCGCCATTCAGGGCGTACTGGTCAGCCCGATGGCGAAGAAGGGCGTCGAAATCATCGTCGGCACCATGCTGGACGCCACCTTCGGTCCGATGATCATGGTCGGCCTCGGCGGCATTACAACGGAATTGTTCAAGGACGTGATCTATCGTCCTGCGCCGGTCAGCGCCGCGGAAGCCTCGGCGATGCTTGGTGAACTCAAGGCCGCGCCGCTGCTCAATGGATTCCGGGGTGCCGCGAAAGCGGATATCCCGGCATTGTCGCGATTGATCTCGCAAATCTCGCAGCTTGCTGCGCGCTTCAAGGCCGAGATTTCCGAGATCGAGATCAATCCGGTGCTGGTGCATCCGGAAGGCAAGGGCGTCACCATCGTCGATGCGCTGGTGGTGCCGAAGGGTAAATAACCTCTCGTCATTCCGGGGCGCGCTCTTCGCGCGAGCCCGGAATCCATAACCCCAGCATTCGCGCCATCCACACGCCAGCACAGGGAGTATGGATTCCGGGCCTGCGCCAAGAGGCGCATCCCGGAATGACGGTGATTGAGTCAGCCCGCTCACCGCCCCTTGAAATTCGCAACGCGCCGCTCCTCGGTCGCCTTGACGCCTTCCTTGAAATCCTCCGTGGCGCGCAGGCGGGTCTGTTCGGCGAGTTCGTGGTTGGTCGCGGCCATCACGCGGTCGGCCAACCCTGCGCGCATGGTGGCGCGGGTCGAGAGCAGGCCGAGCGGCGAGCATTCGGCGATCTCGGACGCGAGTTTTAGCGCCTCGGCGCGGACCTGATCCTGCGGCACGCAGAGGTTGGCGAGGCCCATTCGGGTGGCCTCTTCACCGCCGACGCGGCGGCTGGTGTAGAAAATCAGCTCGGCGTTGTTTTTTCCCACCAGTTCGGGAAGCGTCGCAGTCAGCCCGAAACCGGGATGAAATCCGAGTTTTGTAAAATTGGCGGCGAAGCGCGCCTCGGGACAGGTGACGCGGAAATCCGCCGAGACGGCAAGGCCGAGACCGCCGCCGATCGCGGCGCCGTGCACGGCGGCGACGATCGGTTTCTTGTTGCGGAAGATGCGCACCGCCTGGATGTAGAGATGGTTGATCTGGCCGAGGCTGGATGCCGGATCGGAGTTTTCGCGCGCCTCGGCTTCCTGCCGCGCCGGGTCGCTGAAATTGGCGCCGGCGCAGAACGCCTTGCCCTGCGCCGCGAGCACCGAGGCGCGGGCTTCCGGATCGTTGTCGATGTCGGTCAACGCATCCGCGATCTGGTTGATCAGGGAAATATCGAAGAAGTTCAGCGGCGGTCGCTGAATTTCGATCGTGGTGACGTGGCCGGTCTTCTCGACGCCGATGTCTTTGAACTTGCTCATGACGTTCTCCGATAAAAGTTCGTTGCGATACGTGTCCGAATCTCTCCCCCGTCATGCCCGGGCTTGTCCCGGGCATCCACGTCTTTTCGGAATCCAAGACGTGGATGGCCGGGACAAGCCCGGCCATGACGCAACGAAACGTCGAACGTCTCGCCGTCAAAAATCAGCGCAGTCCAAGTCCGCGCGCGATAATGCCGCGCAGCACTTCGGTGGTGCCGCCTTGGATCGTCAGCTTGGGCGCGGTCTTGATGGCGAATGCCAATTGATCCTCCAGCGTCGCATGATTGGAGGCGTCGGCATCGACGAAGGCCGCCAGTTCACGCACCCGGTGCGGCAACTGCTGCTCCCAGATGGTGCCGATGTCCTTGACGATGGAGGCTTCCACCACCGGCTCCTTGCCGGCCTGCAGCATGCCCGCGACCGAGACCGACATCCGCCGCATGGTATGCAACTGCGCCACCAGCTTGCCGATGCCTTCCGCGCTTCGCGCATCCGGCTTCGGTCCCACCGCGCGGACCAACTCGGTCAGCACATAATAGGTTTCCAGGAAGCGTTCCGGTCCGCTGCGTTCATAGGCCAATTCAGAGGTGGCCTGCTTCCAGGCGCCGTCGATTTCGCCCAGCACGTGATCGTCGGGCATGAAGGCGTCGGTGAACACCACCTCGTTGAATTCGAACTGGCCGGTGATCTGGCCGATCGGATTGACGTTGATGCCCGGCGTTTTCATGTCGGCCAGGAACTGGGTCAGGCCGTGGCGGCGGTTTTCCTTGGTCGAGGGCGAAGTGCGGAAGATCGCGATCATGTAGTCCGCGATATGCGCCGATGAGGTCCATATCTTGGTGCCGTTGATCAGCCAGCCGCCGTCGGTCTTGGTGGCCTTGGTCTTGGCCGCGAACAGGTCGGAGCCGGAATTCGGCTCGCTCATGCCGATCGAGAAGCAGACCTCGCCGCGGCAGATGCGCGGCAGGATATCCATCTTGATATGCTCGGGCGCGTATTTCAGCAGCACCGGCCCGCTCTGCCGGTCGGCGACGAAGAAGCGGCGCGTCGGCGCGTTGGCGACGCGCATTTCCTCGGTCACCACATAGCGCTCCAGGAAGCTTCGCTCATGGCCGCCATATTTCTTCGGCCAGGTCATGCCGAGCCAGCCGCGTTCGCCAACCCGGCGGGAAAATTCCGGCGCGTCGGCGTCTTCGCGGTTGGGCTTGTGCGGATCGAAGGTGCCGGCGGCGATTTCGTCGGCGAGGAAGGCGCGCACCTCTTTGCGCAGCACCTCGCATTCGGGCGGCAGGCGGATCGGATCGAAACGAAGGGCTGCGGTCATGTTGGATCTCGTCTCATGCAAGCCTGTTGAATGTCAGCGCGACGCTACCAGCGGCCACAGCTCGTCCGCGCCGCGCGCGGCGACCATCTTGCCGAGTTCCACGGCCCAGTAGCTTTCGTGACCGAAATCGTCGCGCCACGCCAGCGCGCGCAAGGTATAGCGATGCAGGGTGTGCTCGATGGTGAAACCGATCGCGCCATGCACCTGATGCGCGATCGCGGCGCCCTTTTCGGCAGCCTCCGAGCAACGGATTTTTGCCGACGCCGCCTCGAGATACACGGCGTCATCGAATGACGTGCCGTTGGCGATTGTATCGGCGGCCGAGCTTGCAGCCGCGAGCGCTGCCGCGGCCTCGCCGGCGAGTTTTGCCAGATTGTGCTGCACCGCCTGGAATTTCGAAATCTTTTTCTCGAACGCGACACGTTCATTGGAATAGCGCACGCTGATGTCGAGCATGGATTCCAGCGCGCCCGCGATTTGCAGGCTTCGCGCCACCGCGCCCATCAGCATCAGCGAGGTCTGGTCAAAATCCTTCGAGGCCGGCTTGACGGCGATGGGCCGCACATTGTTGAACGTCACGATGTCGCTGGCGTCGCTGGCAAGATTGAGCCCGTGCTCGATCCGGCAGGAAGCCGCATCGACCAGCGCGATCGAAAGGCCGCTCGTGCGCGACGCGAGCACGGCGATATGCCCGGCGGCCTTGGCAAAGGGAATGCCGCGCGCGCGTCCCGACAGCGTGCCATCGGCATTGAGCGAGATGCGATCCTTCGGGCTTGCGGGCGCCACGGTCATCGCGCCGTCGGGCGAGGCAATCTTGGCCTGCGCCAGCAGCCATCCCGCCAGCATGGTTTCGGCCAGCGGCACCGCCACCGCGAAACGCCCGGCCGAGCTCAACACGCTAAAACCTTCCGCGAGGCTCGCACCCGAGCCGCCGCAATCTTCCGGCACCCATGACAGCGGCAAGCCGGTTTCGGTCAGCGCCTGCCACAGCGGCGCTTTCCAGCGGCCTTCCTTGTCATTGTTGATGGTCTGGGCGTCGGCGAGATCGGCGAAAATTCGCTCCGCGGTCTCGGCGACAATATTCTCACTCTCCACAGCATTCCCCGTTTTGCGTCAAGCACACATCTCATTCGGCTGAAAAGCCGGGCATGGGGTGCTGCCTTTTCTTGGCATCCATGATGGGGAAAAGCGTCGTCGATGACAAGCGCCGATGTCCGCCGGGCGGCATGCAACGGCGTCATGATCGGGTTTCCGGAGCAGTTATTCCGCACAACGGAGAAACCCAACTTGTTCCCAATTCGCCAGCCGCTATGCTAGATCGCCATCACGGCAGCGCCGGGCGCACAATCAAGAAATAGGGAATGCAGATGTCTGAAGACGGTATGTGTGTGGTGATCACCGGCTCGGCGTCCGGCCTCGGCGCGGCGACGGCTGCCAGTCTTGCAAAGGGCGGGGCGCGTATCGTCATCAATTATGCGTCGAGCCAGAAGGAAGCCGAGCAGACCGCCGACCTCTGCCGCACGGCAGGCGCCGAGGTCGTCGTGGTCCAGGGCGACGTATCCCGCGACGAGGACTGCAAGAAGATCGTCGCGGCTGCGGCGCCGTGGGGACGGCTCGATGCCTTGATCAACAATGCCGGCACCACAAAACACATGGCGCACGGCAATCTCGACGGATTGTCGGCGGAAGATTTTCAGCGCTTGTTCGGGGTGAATACCATCGGCCCGTTCCAGATGATCCGGGCGGCGCGCTCGCTGCTGGAGGCGGGCGCCAATGCCTCGGGCCGTCCGTCGGCGGTGGTCAACGTCTCCTCGGTTGCCGGCATCAGCGGGGTCGGCTCGTCGGTCGCCTACGCCGCGAGCAAGGGGGCGCTGAACACCATCACGTTCTCGCTGGCGCGTGCGCTGGCGCCGCTGATCCGCGTCAACACCGTATGTCCCGGCTATATCGATACGCCGTGGTTCACCAAGGGCCGCGGCGAGGCCGGCGCCAAGCAGGTGCGCGACATGGTGGTCGGAAAAGTGCCGCTCAAGGTGGCGTCGACCGCGGAAGACGTCGCGGCAGTCGTTTGCTTTCTCGCCACATCCGCCTCGAGCAACATGACCGGCGAGCTGGTCCGCATCGATGCCGGCTTGCATCTGGTGAATTAGCGCGGGTGGTGTGTCTTCACCTCTCCCCTGCGGGGAGAGGTGTAGGGTCGCAAACGGGAGATGCCAGCATGATCGCGACAAAGCCCATCGGCGTGGCCGGCGCCGGCAGCATCGGCTGTTTTGTCGGAGGTGTTCTTGGCGATGCCGGCCGCCGCGTGTTGCTGCTCGCGCGCCCCCGCGTGATCGAAGAAATCGATAGCAACGGCTTGAGGGTAACGAGCTTCGAGGGTTTTGATCGAAAGGTCACATCGAGCCAGTTGTCGCTCTCGGATGATCCCTCGATTTTCAACGATGTAGGCGTTGTGCTGGTGACCGTGAAAAGCACCGACACGGCCGGTATCGCCGACCTGATTGCGCGGCACGCGCCGCCTGACGCGGTGATTGTCAGCTTGCAAAATGGCGTCGGCAACGTTTCCGTGCTGCGCGAGCGATTGCCGGGGCGCCGCGTGCTGGCCGGCATGGTCCCCTTCAATGTGATCGCCTTGGGCGAGGGGCGATTTCATCGCGCGACTTCCGGCGATATCGTCATCGAGCAGGACCAGGCCGGCACCGCTGTGCAGCTCTCGGTCCCCG
This sequence comes from Bradyrhizobium sp., assembly GCF_036009065.1. Taxonomy (GTDB): domain Bacteria; phylum Pseudomonadota; class Alphaproteobacteria; order Rhizobiales; family Xanthobacteraceae; genus Bradyrhizobium. The sequence goes on from NZ_DASYMN010000047.1 coordinate 38,046, forward strand.
GCCTCATTATACGCGCTTCCGACAACATCGTCGGCGTGCAATGGGGCAAGCTGCTGCTCAATCTCAACAACGCGCTGAACGCGTTGTCGGACCTGCCGCTGCGCGAGCAGCTTGCGCAGCGGTCGTGGCGCGCGTTGTTCGCGGACCAGATGGCGGAAGGGCTGGCGGCGATGAAAGCCGAAGGGATCAAGCCGGTCGCCTCGACGCCGATCCCGCCGGCCTTGACGCCGCATCTGCTGCGGCTGCCGGATGCCGTGTTTCGATTGCTGCTGGGCCGAACGATGAAGATCGATCCCGAGGCGCGCTCCTCGATGTGGGAGGACCTGCGGCGCGGCAGGCGTACCGAGATCGACTATTTGCAGGGCGTCATCACGCGAATCGCCGAACGGCGCGGGCTGACAGTCCCGCTTTCCGAGCGCATCGCGGCATTGATCAAGCGTGCCGAGGCCGACGGCAAGGGCTCGCCGCGGCTGCGGCCGGATCAAATTCGCGTCAGGTAGGCATCGGCTTGCCTTGAAATGGCGATGATCGCCAACGAATAAAACGAGCGTACCAGCAGCGGCGAATGCACGCCGCCTGAAAGGATGCGATATGAAACAATTTTACGGAGCAGTCGCTCTGGGTGCCGCGCTGATCGGCGGCGCCGCGGCCGGGCCGGCGATCGCCGCACCGCCAACCGTGGTCCCTTCGCCCGGTTACGACGCGCGGTTGCAGGAGCAAAGAGCGGCGCAGGCGGCTCAATCGCCGAGGCCGGCTTATGATCCGGCGCCGCGCCGGAAGCCGAGACCGCATCGCAGCGTGCCACGGTGATGCTGTGGCGTCGGTCGGCCGCATGAAAATCTGGATCGCGGCCGTCGGCCTTGTTCTCGGCATTTCGGTGCCCGCGCTCGCCAGCGATTACGCCGGCCAGATCAGCGCCTATCGCCGGGGGCACGGACTGTCCGCCGTGCGGGCCGATGGCCAGCTCGCCGCGGCCGCGCTGCGGCAGGCGCAGGCGATGGCCAGCAGCGGGACCATTAGCCACTCCGCCGCCGGCAGTTTTTCCTCGCGCGTCGCGGGGCTGCGCAAGTCCCGCGCCGCCGAAAATATCGCGGCCGGATTTCTGACCTTTGCCGAGACGCTCAAGCAATGGCAGGACAGCGCCGGGCATCGCACAAACCTGCTGATGCCGGGCGCCAGAAAGGTCGGGGTGGCTTCGGTCGCCAACGCGCGATCGCCCTATCGGAAGTTCTGGGCGATGGTGATCACTGATTAGACGTCGCAAATTCGCTCGAGGGCCGGCTGCGTTTGGCCTTGTCCGGCGATGAACCGAACAGCTTCTTGAAGTCCTTGATGCCCTCGGCAAGCCTCGGCCAGTTGCAGGAAAAGGAATCGCTGGCGCAGCTTGTATTCCTCGGCCGCGAGCTCGCACTGCCCACCGTGGCGGCACGCGGCTTGCTGGCCGGCAGGGGAACTGCGGACTTCTTTTCGGCTTCCGGCGCAGCGCGCTGCAATTGCTGCTGCTTTTGCGAGAATGCGGCGGCAATCGCGCTTTGCCGTTCCCGGGCGAGATAGTCGGCATATTGCTGGTCGATGTGTCGCTGTTCTTCCGGTGTCGGGTTCGGACCCGCGATGTCGAAATGCCGGTTCTGCATGAAGTCGAAATAGCTGTAGCCGCCGCCCGCCTTGCGCCGCCCGGCAAACTTCACACCGCAGTCGGACAGTTGCGCCGCCTTGGCCTCCTTCGAGGCCGCCTTCTCCGCACGTTCGGCGCATTCCTCATAGTCGGCCGGCGCGCGGGCGCCCCACCACTGCGCGTGCGAGCGCGCCGGGACCAGCACGGCGCAAGCGACGATCGCGGCAACCAGCAGCGTGGATTTGCGTGACTCGTTCACAGGCAATTTTCTCAATGCACGGGGCCGGCAATTTACCGCCTTTAGGGCGCCGATGTTAGCCCGGAACTATGGCGGCCTGCCGTTTTCGAGAGAGGTTCCAGGGTGGCGATTCCGCTAATGCTCTGATATGCAGCTTTGCAAGGCCCGCGCTTTGTCGAAGGTCTTCGGTCCCGTAGCTCAGCCGGATAGAGCGGCGGTTTCCTAAACCGTAGGTCGGATGTTCGAGTCATCCCGGGATCGCCAATCTTTCAGCCTGTGTTGCTGCCATTGGGGAGGGACGTGTGCGTATCGCCGTGATCGGCGGAGGCCCCGGCGGTCTCTATTTCGCCTATCTGTGGAAGAAGCGTCACCCGGACGCGCCGATCGATCTGTTCGAGCAGAATGCCGCCGGCGCCACCTGGGGGTTTGGCGTGGTGTTCTCCGAGCAGGCGCTGGAATTTTTGCGCGCCGACGATCCCGAGACGGTCGACGCCATCGCGCCGCGGATGCAGAGCTGGAGCAACATCACGCTACATCTGCGCGGCGAGCGCGTCGAGATCGATGGCGTCGGATTTTCATCGATCGGCCGGCTCGATCTGCTCGGCGTCCTGCAGCAGCGGCTTCGCGGCGTCGGCGTCACGCCGCAATACGATACGCTGATCGCGTCGATGGACCAACTCGCCGGCTACGACCTGATCGTCGCGGCGGATGGCCTCAACTCGTTTGTGCGGCGCTCGTTCGAGGGCGATTTCGGCAGCTCGGTGTCGTACGCCGCCAACAAATTCGCATGGTATGGCACCAGCAAGCGATTCGAGACGCTGTCGCAGACCTTTGTCGAGACCGATCTCGGCGCCTTCAATGCGCATCACTACAGATACGCGCCCGACATGAGCACCTTCCTGGTCGAATGCGACCGCGCCACATGGCGCCGCTATGGTTTCGCGGACAAAACGGCCGAGCAATCCAGGGCCATTTGCGAACAGGTATTTGCCGGCACGCTCGACGGACATCCGCTGGTTTCCAACAAATCGGTGTGGCGCAATTTTCCGTGGATCTGGAACGAGCACTGGTCGTTCCAGAACATGGCGCTGATCGGGGACGCACTGCATTCGGCGCATTTCTCGATCGGGTCGGGCACGCGGCTGGCGATCGAAGACGCCATCGCGCTGGTCAAGGCGCTGGAAGCCGAGCGCGATCTTGCCCCAGCGCTGGCGCGCTACGAGGCAATGCGCAAGCCGGTCGTGAAGAAACTGGTCACGGCGGCGCGCACCAGCGCCGACTGGTACGAAAGATTTCCCGAGCACATGAAGCTCGGCCTGATGGATTTTGCCTACAGCTACATCACCCGTTCAGGACGGATCGATGATGCGCGGCTGCGCGCGATGTCGCCGCTGTTCATGGCCCGGTACGAAGCATCGCGCGGGGAGCGTGCATTGCAGAGCAGCGGCAACAAGGTATGAGCGCGCAGAACAAGACGCGCGAGATCGCAGACAGGGTGCCGTCCGACAGCCCCGGCACTTTGGAAATCGGTTTCGCTATTCCGCAAGCTTACAACGCCAGCCGCATCCTGTTCGACAATCTTGCCGGTGGCAGGGGTGACAGGCTTGCGATCGTCGGGCCGGCTGGAACGCGAACGTACGCCGAGCTTTGCGCCGACGCATCGCGATGGGGACACGGTTTTCAATCGCTCGGATTGCAGCGCGGCGATCGCATCCTGATGTTTTGTGACGATACGCCGGCCTATCCGGCCGCGTTCTTCGGCGCGGTCCGCGCCGGCTTCGTGCCGCTGCTGATCAATACGCTGACGCCGCCCGATCTGCTGCAGTTTTACCTGTCGGATTCGAACGCCTCGGTCGCCGTCACCGACGCGGAATTTTGCGGAAGGTTCGATGCCGTGGCTTTGCAAGGATACGCCGTTGCGCATGCTGATCGTCGTCAACGGCGTTGCGGCAGATCATGCGGTTCCGGATGCCATGGCAGCGGAGCAGTGGCTGCCGGACTTTCCCGACGATCTTCCGGAAGCCGACACCCATCGCAACGAGATGGCGTTCTGGATGTATTCGTCGGGCTCGACCGGCCGGCCCAAAGGCATCGTTCATCTGCAGCACGACATGGCCTACAGCGAGGCCGCGTTCGCGCGCAACGTGCTGACGCTCGAGCCGGACGATATCTGTTTTTCGGTGCCGAAGATTTTCTTCGCCTATGGTTTTGGCAACTCCATCACCTTTCCGTTTTCGGCAGGTGCTGCGACGCTGCTGCTGCCGGGCCAGCCGAAGCCGGCGGCGATTTTCGAGGCGATCGAACGCTTTCGCCCGACCGTGTTCTTCGGATTGCCGACGCTCTATACGTCGCTGACCAAAGCCGAAGGCGCGTCCGCGACGGATTTCTCGTCGCTGCGGATGGCTCTGTCGGCTGCGGAAGTGCTGTCGGCCGACGTGTTCAACGGCTGGAAGAAACTCACCGGGGTTGAGATCGTGGAAGGACTGGGTTCGACCGAGGTGCTGCACATCTACCTCTGCAATCGCCCCGACAACAAAAGGCTAGGCGTCGCGGGCCTGCGCGTTCCCGGTTACGAGGTGGTGCTGAAGGACAAGGACGGCCGCGAGGTCGGCGACAACGAAGAAGGAATCCTGTGGGTGCGCGGCGATTCCAGCACGCCGCTGTACTGGAACAGACCGGACAAGACCGCGGAGACCGTCCGCGAGGAGGGGTGGATCTACACCGGCGATCGGTTCGTGCGAGATGCCGACGGCTTTCATTTTTTCCGCGGCCGGGCCGACGATCTCATCAAGATTTCCGGGCAATGGGTATATCCGCTCGAAGTCGAGCTTTGTCTCGCCGAGCATCCCGATGTGCGGGAATGCGCGGTGTTTGCGCTGGAACTGCCGGATCGGCGCATGACCCTGAAGGCCGTGGTGGTGATGAACAAGAGCGGATTCGACACTGCCGACGCCACCCGGATACTGCAGGACTACGTCAAGGCAAAACTACTGCCCTACAAATATCCGCGCGAGATAAAATTTCTCGACGAACTGCCGAAAACCGGAACCGGCAAGATCGATCGCCAGACGCTGCAAAAAGCGTAAGCAGCATTGGCAACGAGGTTGGTTGGCTTGCTCAGCTGGCTCTGGCCAATCTCCATCGCGCCAAGACCCCCATCGCCGCCCCAAAAATAATGAACAACGCCAACGTCCACAGCAGCAGCGAAACACCGTCCCGCAAGCCGAACAGGCCACGGCCCACCAGGGGGAAGCCGACCAGCATGACGGCAAGCCAGAAAACCATGAGGCAGGCGATGCCGGTCAGGGGCGTAAAGCGCGGTGTCAGCCGGCCGTAGATCAGCCCGATCGCCGATCCTGCCGCGATGTGGTTTACGGCGCCGATCGCCAGCGCCGCTCCGGGATATTTCAATGGATCGACGATGAAAGCCATGCCGCGAAGGTCCATCCCATCGGGAAGCAGAGACCCGGCGGCCAGCAGAAAGGCGGTCGTTCCGGCCGCGGTGACAAAGCCGGCCCACAGTCCGGCACGCATTCGAGGATTCATTTCAAAAACTCCATGATCCGCACAACGGCAAAATCAATGGCCGCCGCCGGCAGCAAGACGTGGCCGGCCTGCGGCACCGCGACCACTTGCGCATCCCGGCCGGCCAGCAGCTTTTTCAATTCTGCAATTTCGCGCGCCGCGTTCGGCACGAAGCGATCCTGCTCGCCCATCAGGACCAGCATCGGCTGCGTCACGCCGGAAATATCGGGACGGAAATCGCGGCCGATCTCCCAGGCCGTGCGTCTGACCAGGCTTGCCGGATCGCTGTCGGCGGACCATTTGAAGAACGGATGATCGTGCCCGCCGCCCACCGGCCCGCAACTCCATGCCAGCACGGGCCGGGACATCAGCCGGTAAAGCCAGCGCGGCCCCACCGATGCCAGAAAATTGTTGAGCTTCAGTTTGAAGTCGCTCAGCCTGAGAAAGGTCGAGATCAGCGCCACGCGCCGCACGGCGAGATTGTGCGCGGCCAATTGGGCGGCAATGATGGTGCCGATGGATTGGCCAAGCAGGTCGAATCCGCCGGTCATCCGGCTGCGCAGCAGATCGGCGATCCCAGCCGACAGCGCTTCCAAAGTTGGCTCTGATTCATCGGTATAATCGACGAGCACGATCTCGCGGGTCCGGGCCAATTGCTCGATCAGCGGCTGCACGCTGCCAATCGAGCCATCAATCCCCGGCACTACCACCAGCGATGGCTGCGCCGAAGCGGCGCCGAATGATTTGAGGCGTATCATGGGGTTCGAAACAAGGCGGGGTCGTCGAGACGGCGATGTCGCCGGTAGACGCCTTCCAGCCGTTGCGCACCGGCCAGCGACTCGCGATTGACGAATTCGAAGTGAGCGGTCCAGAAGCGCTGCATCATTCGGAATCCCGGCCCCATCGCCTTTTCCCATGAGCCGAAGCGGGTGCGGCCCGAGCCCAGATCTTCAAGGAAATAGGTGTGGCGGGCGTACATTCCCGGCGATGCCGTTACTTCCCAGGTGACTTTTTGCTGCGGTACGAGCTCGACGATCCTGGCCCAGGCCGGCATCCGATAGAGGTACCACCATTGGATCGGCTGGAACGCCCAGATCAGTTGCTGATCCTGCACCAGGTCGGGATTTTTCACCCAGAAAAAACACTCATTCCATTTCGGCCACCAATGCGCATGGCGAAAACACTCCCAGAGAACATCGATCGGGATGGCTACGTCCACGGTGCCGACCACCGGCACGGCATCGGTCGATTGGTCGAGAATGCGAACCCGCTCGGCTTGGGAGCTGTCAGGTGGAACGACCATGTCACGCCACCGCCGTTTGCTCGAGATGCTTCAGGATCGCCGGGAAGACGTCGCGCGCGGCATTCTTGCCGAAGATGCAATCGATATGACCGGTTTCTGCGATTTCCCGCCGCTCATAGAGGCGCGGATCGTTGACGCGCGACAACGTGGCGATGGTTTCGCGGGTACCGGCGGGAGCAAAGCAGTGATTGAGCGCGCCGTGCACGAACAGGGTCGGGATCGCGAAGTTGCGCAGGTTGGCATCCCGCAGATAGTCGTCGGTGCCGTCGGCGCGTATCACGTGGCCGGCACGGGCAATCGCCGAGAGATGGCGGAATGCCGCGATATTGGCCTTGCCGAACATCTCCGGCATGGCGTCGATGGTGGCCTGGTTGAGCTGATTGAGTTCGTAGAGTTGCCCGTACAGCGCGGTGATGCGCCGGCTGGTCAGGCTGCGGCTGCGATCCTCGGCGCGGAACGGATAAACCAGGCCGATCACTGCGTCGATGGCGCGCTGCGTCGCGGAGCGGTCCACCGTCGCGCGCGCATCGAGGGTCGACAGGCCGACGGCCTTCATCATGTCCGGCGCGCGCAGGAAAGCCAGCAGCCGCTGCGGCCACCACGGCACCATGGCGTGGGTCGAGATTTGCGAAATCGCCGCCGCGCGCACGTGCTTGAGGCCGATCAACATCGCCATCGTGAAGGTCATGGCGCCGTAGCAATGCGCCACCATCTGCACGGTATCGCTGCCGGTTTTCTGCCGCACATATTCCACCGCGGCGCGGTAGTCGTATTTGGCGACAACGTCCGCGTCGTGTTGTTCTTCGGCATAAGGAAGCTCGATGCTGGCCCGGTAGTCGAGCAGCCAGCAATCGTAGCCGGCGGCGTAGAGATATTCGAGCAGGTTGGTCTCGATGGTATCGATGGAGAAAATCAGGCTCGACACGCCAAGGCCGTGCGACAGGATGACCGGACCCTTGGTGCCTCCCTTGTAGTGCGTCAGCCGTAATTTCTTCTTGTCCTCGGTCTCAAAGAAATGCACCTCCGGTTGACCGGCACGCAGCGCCCGCTTCGGCCGGATCAGGCTCGGATCGAAGGCGGACGTCCGCGCGAACGCGCCGCCAAAACTCTGGAACAACTGGCCTGCAAAAAAGCGGCCAAACCTGCCGGTCATGGCAAGACGCGTCGCAAGATCGGGCGCGTCCGTCACCGTAAGGGTTCGCATCTGCTTGACGAAATCGGCTGCCTTGATGTGGAGCGTTCCCTCGTAAAGCTTGGGTCCGGATTCGTCGGGCCCCTGATGAATGGCAACCGCGAGCGTGGTGGCGTCCTGCCAGAGGTCGAAACCCTTGTCGTCGTGGAACTGCTTGATGCCTCGGAGAAACAAATGCCGCCCGTCGCTGGCCGTCAGCGGCATGGCGTAGTTCATCTGCTTGGTTTCGACCCGGGTGGGGTCGCTGTTGAACAGATTGAACTTGCCGCCGGATACCGTGAGCGGATCCGGTGACAGCGCCTTGGCATCGACCGTGCCGATCAGCTCGGCCTCGTGATCGCGCTCGTCCATGAACCCGGCCGCATCCGGCGCGCTGACCGTAACGACGAACGATGCGTCCGATTGCGGTCCTCCGCCAACCGGCCGGATGGTGCCGGCCATCCGCTCGGTGAAGCGGACACCGATGGTTGTGGCGGTTTCCTTCACGGCGGCCGGAGGCCGGGCCGCGGTGTCGATGGTCCGGTTCTCGCGCCGCGCCAGATGGATCATGGCGCGCTCGGCCACCGCCGAAATTGTCAGCAATGGATTGACGCCGAGCGAACGCGGCATGGCCGCGCCGTCGCACACATAGAGGCCGGCGTGAACCTCCAAGCCGGAGCTACCAGAAAACACCCGGCACTCGCCGTCGACGACGCCGGAAGCTGCATCGGAGCCCATGCCGCAGCCGCCCAGCGGATGAACCGTGATCAATCGATGCTTTAGAATGTCGGTCCAGATCGGATTCGGCACATAGGTGCCACCGGTCGCCGCGGCGGCGTCGCGGATGCGGCTTGCGATTTGTTGATAGATGGGCCTGTCGCCGACCCCCGGCCAGTCGATGCGGAGCCGGTCCTCTGCCAGCCGCATCTGACCGTCGGCGCCGTCATGCGCCATGATCAGAAAAGTCTGGGTGTGGTTGACCGCCCCGCGATACGGCCCGAGCGTCAGGCTTTCGAGTTCGCGGCCGATTTCCGCCAGCAGGTCGCCCTTGTCGGTGTCGCGGCCGAACGCCTTGGCGCCGGCGGCCATCATTGCCGGCAGGAAAGGCCCGAGCCCCCCCGGGGCTGCGCCTTCCTCGATCACCATGCCATCATCCAGGCGATCCGAGTTGCGCAGGTCGATCAGGCCGGTGATGGTCGGTCCGACCGGACGTTTGCTGGATTTCTTCGGATCATAGCTCGCCGATTCGACGCCAAGACCGATGCCGTCGATCGGAATGTCGTTGTTGTAAGCGAACGCCAGCGCATCGCCATTACCGGTAAAGCCGGCGCCGAGCCGGGGCGACAGCGGCAGGCCGTGATCGCGCGAACGCAAGAGGATTTCGGTCGAGCCCAGCGCACCTGCCCCGAGCACCACGATGCGCGCCGACACCCGGCCCTCGCTCGCGTTGAACGCGTCCCATTGGACCCCCTGCGGAACGTAGGTGACGGTCCACCCGTCGGCCTGGCGCTCGAGATGGCGAACGCGGACGCCGCAAAAGATCTGCGCGCCGCCGGCCTCGGCATCGGGCAAATAGTTCATCAGCGTGGTGTTCTTCGCACCGACATTGCAGCCCGAGCAGCAATCGCCGCACAGCGTGCATCCGCGCTGGAACACGCCGGCCGAATTGGTCCGGTCGGCGAAGGTGACATTGATCGGCGGGCGGACGGCCGGGGTGCCGAGCGCCTGTCCGGCTATTTCGAGGGCCTTCAGCTTGTTCAGATCAGGGCTGTCTTTTGGATACGGCAGCGGCGAGAGCATCGCCATGGCGCGGTCATAGCCTTCCTGCAGGTCCGCGTCGTTGATGCCGGCCGGCCAGCACGGATCGTCGAACACCCGCTTGTCGGCCTTGAGCGCCACATTGGCGTTGATCAGCGAGGTGCCGCCAAGACCGCATCCAAGCAGCACGTTCATGTCGGGATTGACCCGGAGATCGAACATGCCGAGCGCATTTCCGAGATGGCCGACATGTTCTTCGTCGATCTGAAAACTGTTGGCCGCCTTGGCCGGGGTATCCGGATATTCGCCGGGATGTCGCTCCAGGCCGCGCTCCAGGATCGCGACGCGATAGCCCATCCGGGTCAGACGCGAGGCAGCCACGCCGCCGCCATATCCCGAGCCGATCACGATCGCATCATAGGTCGGCTGCATGTCCGACAACGGCCGCGACAATCGTCTCATTGAAAAATCTCCAGGCAAAATCTGCAGGCAAGCAAGAAAATATGCGATGCGTTACGTGGAAGCCCCTGCGGATCGAACCCTAGATGCCGCCCCTGCCAATTCCTAGAGGAAATCCACGCGGCATTTAGATTTTAGTCATGAGGCCGCTTTGAAGAGGACCGGGCCGTCGTTATCCTGCAGAGCACGCTCTTACGGGTGTCCCGAAGGACGGCCGCGAACGTTCGTGGCCCATCCCTGCTGGCTCTCTAGTCATGCGCCCGGCCGGACCATTGCCGCCGAAATTATCTCGACACTTGCCGCGAAAAGCGCAGAATGGCGTCTGGGCACCAAAGGTTGTCCGGGTTCGAATTAGAAAACGGAGGCGTCATGAGAGGTTCTGTTGCTGCGATCGTTCTGGCATTGACGACGGTCATGTTGAGCGCACCGGCGCACGCGTTGAGCGGTCCGATGCCAGGCCCGCAACTGCAGAATCTTGTTCCCACCAATGTCGAGCAGGTGGTCGTCGTCCGGCGTGGCGGTGCTGTAGCGCGCGGTCCGCGCGGTGGTGTGGCTGCGGTCGGACGCACCACCGTGGTTCGTCCTCCGGGATACCGCCCAGGTGTCCGACCCGGTTATGGTCCCCGCTACGTACGTCCCGGATACCGCTGGGGCCCTGGCGGTGCGATCGCGGCCGGAGCGGCGCTTGGCTTCGTCGCCGCCGGAACCGCGGCGGCGTGGGCGGGTGCTGCGCCTGCTCCGGGCTACTGCTGGTACTACACCGATCCCAGCCGAACCCAGGGCTTCTGGGACGTCTGCCCGTAACCGAGGCTGAACGGCCTTCCTGCCAGCGTTGCGATTGAATAGCGATGACCTCATGAAGCAAAGGCGCTTTGCGAGGCGTGGTTTCTTTGCGTGAAACGTTAAGCTACGTCGCAGCACCGCGGTTCCGCCCCCGCTAAAGTCTGATGTGAAATAGATGGGCAGCCGCAGGGTTATAAATTAACCTGCTTGGAACAGAACAAAAATACGGGAGACGATGATGAGATTGGGAATGTGGCCGACTGTGGTTACGGCATGCAGCCTGTTACTGGCCGTGCCGGCGTCGGCGCAGGGCGTCAAGATCGGTATTCTGAACGATCAGTCCGGAGTCTATGCCGATTACGGCGGCAAATGGTCGTTCGAAGCGGCCAAGATGGCGGTCGAGGATTTCGGCGGCAGCGTGCTCGGCCAGAAGATCGAGATCATCTCCGCCGACCACCAGAACAAGCCGGACCTCGGCGTCAGCATCGCGCGGCGCTGGTATGAGGTCGAAAACGTCGACATGATCACCGAGCTGACGACTTCGTCGGTGGCGCTGGCGATTCACGAGCTGTCGAAGCAGATGAAGAAGATCGACATCGTGGTGGGGGCGGCGACGTCGCGCCTGACCGGCGACGCCTGCCAGCCCTACGGCTTTCACTGGGCCTACGACACCCATGCGCTCGCGGTCGGCACCGGCGGCTCGCTGGTCAAGACGGGCGGCGATTCATGGTTTTTCATGACCGCGGATTATGCCTTCGGCTACGCGCTGGAAAAAGATACCGGCGACTTCGTCAAGGCCAATGGCGGCAAGGTGCTCGGCGCGGTCCGCATTCCCTTGAATTCCTCGGACTTCTCCTCCTTCCTGCTGCAGGCGCAAAGCTCGAAGGCGAAAATCATCGGGCTCGCCAATGCCGGCCTCGACACCACCAACTCGATCAAGCAGGCGGCCGAATTCGGCATCGTCAAGGGCGGCCAGAAACTCGCCGGCCTGCTGCTGACGCTGGCCGAGGTGAACGGCCTTGGTCTTGAAGCAGCCCAGGGACTGGTGCTGACCGAGGCTTACTACTGGGATCGCGATGACAAATCGCGTGATTTGGCCGAGCGCTTTTTCAAGCGCACCGGCCGCATGCCGAACATGATCCAGGCCGGAACCTATTCGGCGACGCTGCAATATCTCAAGGCGGTCAAGGCCGCCGGCACCAAGGACACCGAAGCCGTCGCGGCCAAGCTGAAGGAATTGCCGGTCGACGATCTGTTTGGGAAGGGCAAGGTGCTGGCCAACGGACGCTATGTGCACGACCTCTATCTGTTCGAGGTCAAGAAGCCGTCGGAGTCCAAGAAGCCGTGGGATTATTACAAGCAGCTCGCCGTGGTGCCCGGCGACAAGGCATTCCCGACGGCGGCCGAGAGCGGCTGCCCGCTGACGAAGTAATCGTGTCCCGGACGCGGTGCAGCGTTCTCGACCTCGCCCCGCGAAAGAGCGGGGCGAGGTTTAAGAGGTGCCTCGCTTCGAGTTTTGATATGACGATTCAAACAGCCAAGCTTCCGCGTTCTCGCGGCGCAGTGCGTCCGAGGTTTGCCAGTCCCTCGCGAACCCAAGCGAGGGGATGGAGCGGCGGGAGGCGCCAGGGCACCAACGGGCACCCTTAGAGGCGGGATTAACGTACCCACCTCGCGCGGCAAGGTTACCGCGCGCGCCCAGTGACGTAGGGCGCAGCGCCTCCCGGCGCTCCACCTTGACCACCGGCCTGTCGACCGCTCCGGGGCGCCCCGGTCCGGCCAGCTCTCGCTCTGTCCGCTGAAGGATCGCTTCTAGAAAGCGCCCCCTCGTCGGACAGGACGCGAGCAGGATAAGGCAGGTTCTGGGGACGGGGATAGGTATCCATTCACAATTGCGTGAACGCCGGCGCACGGAGCCAGTAGGGCGCAATAAGCGTAGCGCATTGCGCCATTCGCCCTTAGACGGCGCAATGCGCTACGCTTATTGCGCCCTACGCTCGCTTCGCTCCATCCGGGCTACGAGCTATAGGCAATGACGATTCTGTCAGTACCCCGTCATCTCCAGATACCCGACGCCGCCATGGCTGCCGCGAAACCTGATCGGTCCCTCCCAATAGGAAAAGCTCGTCCCCATCCAGCTGTTCGCATTCAGCGGCGTGGTGTCGATCTTCAAGCCGCGCGTGGGAATGACGACGCTCCATTGCGTCGGTAGCTTGCGGCCTGCAACCTCGGTCGATGCCGTCGGCGTCATGTTGATCTCGGCGGATGCGATCTGCGTGGATTTGCTATCGGTGTTGATCCAGTTGCCGGAAAAATAGTTTTGCCCATCCTTCTGCCGCAGCCGAAACAGCATGAGCTTTTCGCCTGACTCCAGATGCAGCGAGAACCAGTCCCATCCGGTCTGGTCCGAAGCGAGCGGCTGGCTGCTCCACTCCCGGTCCATCCATGCCGGTCCAGTGACTTGCACCGGCCTGTCGTCGATCGTGATAATTCCGCTCGCCTTGAAAAAGGGCTGGCTGAAATAATACGACGCCTGTCCGCGCTCCGACTTCCTGCTGTAGCCGGCGTCGCCTTGCAGCACCAGCGGCTTGTCGGCGTCGAGGCGCAGCGCATAGCTGAAACCGGCGCCTGATGCCCAGAGATCGAGCGGTGCGATGGCGGTGTCCGACATGCCGTCGCGGCCGCGCATTTCCCAGGAATCGATCCAGGCGCGAAACGGTTTTGTCTCGACGCCGGCTTGGCCGACGCCGCCGCGCGCAAATGTTTCAGCATAGCGATGCGTATCGGCGTTGGTCACGGCGGCATGGCCCATCCAGACCTGCTGGTTGGCCCAGCCTTCCTGTTCGGCACCCGGCGCCATCGCCTGCCGGAACAGCGTCCACTGCGCGCCATAGGAGGCGCCGCCCGGATCCATCAAATTGGCGGTGACGTACCACCACTCGATGCGATATTCCGGATGCGCGCGGTGATCGGCCGGAAAGGTCAGCATCCTGCCGGGAACGACCGCTGCGAATCCGCTCGTCTCGCTGCCAAGTCCTGCAAACCCCTGCGCGCGCGCCGCCGTGCGGCTGCAAGCCAGCAACGCAAGTCCGCCCATGAAACCGCGGCGCGAGATTTGGAAATCAGCGTTCATTGGCAAAAACCTTTACCAAGGCCACCGGCTGCATCCGCACCAGCTTGAGAACGGGAAGCAGCGCCGCAAGCAGCGCCGCAAACATGGCCACGGCCAACAGTTCGATCAAGTGCAGCGGGAAGACATGAAACGGCAGCCGCCAGCCGAAAGCTTTCACGTTGACGATGGCGATCAGGCACCACGCCACCAGAAGGCCGAGCGGCAGCGCCAGCAGGGCGGTGATCAGCGCCATAGACATTGTCTTCAAAAGTTCGATGGCCGCGAGGCGACGCCGCGTGATTCCGATAGCCCACAGCGGCGCGAGCTGCGGCAGGCGGGAATTGCCGAGCGTGAGCAGGCTGGTCAGCAGCGCAACACCGGCGACGCCGAGCGTGAAGGCATTCAAGGCGGCGGTGACGGCGAAGGTGCGATTGAAGATGCGCTGCGATTCCGCCTTCAGCGTCGCCTGGTCCGAAAGATTGCGCCCGTCGAGGCCGAACCTGCCTTGAATTTCCGCAATCAGCGACGGCACCGCCGCGGGCGCTACGCGCAGGCCCATCCTGGTTTGAGGTATTTCGGGAAAACGTCGCAGCATCGCATCGATATTGACGCCGATCTGGCCTTTCGGGTTGCCGTAGTCGGCATAAATCCCGACAATCCGCAGCGGCCAGTTTCCCGCCGGAGCCGGCGCTTGAATGCGATCGCCGAGACCAAGTCTGCTGCGCCGTGAAAGTTGCTCGCTGATCAGCGCAGCCTCGCCGCCGCGCACGCGGTCCCAGACGTCAGCGCTGGATTGCAAGAGCGGCCAGCGATCCCGGTAGGTCGCGTGATCGGCAAAGCCGAGAATTTCCACCGGCCAGCCGTCAAGCTGCACATCGGCCCGCCCAGCCGGCAGAATCGCATCCACTTCGGGCCGCAGGCGCAGCCAGGTCTTGATCTCCGCCGCCTGCGCATCGCTGGAGGCGTTGAGATAAATATCCGCCGCCAGTCGTCCGTCGAGCCAGCCGGTGAACGTCCTGCTGAAACTCTCGACCATGGTGCTGACGCCGACATTCACCGCCAGCGCCAGCAATAGCGCCATCAAGGCCAGCGACAATCCCGACAATTGCTGCCGGCTGTCGGCCCAGAACCATGCCGCAAGCGCATCGTGCGTGCTGCGTTGGCCGAGATAAAGCGCAAAACCCAGCACCACGGGCAGACCGAGCGCCGCGCCGAGCAGCAACGCCGCCAGAACCGCGAAACCCGAGATCAGCGAATCGCCGAACCATAGAAAGGCAGCGGCGGTAGCAAATACCATGATCGCCAGCGCGCCTTGCAACAACAGCCATCGCTGCTGCGCCTGTTGCCAGGCGTAAGGCTGCGCCGCCGCGAGCACCGGAAGACGAGTCGCCTTGGTGAGGCTTGTCGCGGCCGCCGCCAGGGCGCCGAGCACGCTGATGGCGAGGCCTGCGGCCCACCATTCAGGCTTGAGTGTCAGTTGCCCGGGAATCTGCGCGCCATAGAGTCCGCGCAGGCTTGCCGCGACATCGGGCAACAAGGACGCTGCGATCAGGTAGCCGCAGACCAATCCGGCCAGCCCCGCGACCAGCGCCAGCGATACCAGTTCGATCAGCAGCACCATGTTCAGCATGCGTGAGGAAACCCCGCAGGCGCGCAAGGTCCGCAGCATCGGCAGGCGCTGTTCGTAGGCAAGGCCGATCGCGGAGTTGACGATGAAGAGCCCGACCAGGAACGACAGCAAGCCGAACGCAGTCAGATTGAGGTGAAAACTGTCGGTGAGCCGTTCGAGATCGCTTTCCGCGTCCGGTTCGACCAGACGAAGTTTGTCGCCCACCACCGCTTCGAGCGGCGCGCGGTCGCCTTTGGCCTTCCCGATCAATAGATGGGAAACCTGATCCGGAATTTTCAACAGATGCTGGGCGATGCCGATATCGACCACCAGGACGCCCGGCACGAGTTGCGGCGCGATCTTGAGCGGCGGCAGCGCGGCCACGCCGGCCATCGGCGCAGCACCTTCGCTTTGCTTGAGGTCGGACAGCGTCTCCGGCGCTACCAGGGTTTGTCCCGGCGGCATGACGAATGCTTGCAGGTCAGCCCGTCCAATCGTCGGCGTATTGCCAACCTCGGCGGGCAACGTCACGGGCTCGATGCCCAATAGCCGGAGCGATCGTCCGCCGATCTGGATGCGGCCTTCCAGAACAGGAGATACCGGCCAGCCGGCGCGGCGCAGGTCGACAAAAAGTTGCTGCGGGAATGCCGAACCGTCGCGGCCGACCAGCATCGCCGTTCTCGCGCCGCCGAAGGTCGCCGCCGCGCGATCGTAGCTCAGGCGCGCCTGCTGGTTCAGCGCCTGCACCCCGCTCCACAGCGCGGTCGCCGAGATCAGCCCGACCAGCAAGGTCGCAAGCTGCATCGGATGCCGCCGCCAATGGCTCAGCAACGCCGCAAGAATCCAGACCGCGCGGTTCATGTGATCAACCCCGCGTGGAGGTTCACCTGCCGGTCCAGCGTGGCGGCGAGACGCACGCTGTGGGTGACCATCAAAAAACCGCATCCCGTTCGCGTCACCAGATCGCGCGCGAGGCCGAGAACCTCATCCGCCGTGGCCTCGTCGAGGTTTCCGGTGGGCTCGTCGGCCAGCACCAGAAGCGGTTTGATCGCCAATGCGCGGCCGATGGCGACGCGTTGCTGCTGGCCGCCGGACAGTTGCTCGGGATAGCGTCTCAATAGAGCGCCAAGCCCAAGGCGTTTCACAAGCTCCGCCTGCCAGGCCTGGTCGTAACGCCCGGCGATGCGCGACTGAAACGCGAGATTATCCGCAACATTGAGGCTCGGGATCAGATTGAACTGCTGAAACACCAGCCCAAGCCGGTCGCGCCGCAACGCCGCGCGGCCGGCGTCGGATAGTCCCGAGACCAGCGTTTCGCCGAGCCGGATCTCGCCGCTGTCGGCCTGATCGAGGCCGGCGATCAGATGCAGCAGCGTGCTCTTGCCGCTGCCGGATTCGCCGGTCAGCGCGACGCTCTCGCCGGCCGCAATATCAAGATGCACGCCGCGCAGCACCGCGAGCTGTTCTCCGGCCGAGCGGTACGTCTTGGTCAGATTGCGGACGCTCAGCATTTCCATGTTGCGGTCCAACATAGCAATGCTTGCGCGAAAGATCACGGGCCGCCGTCAAAATGCCCGATTGCATTTCCGTCGATGCAGCGGGTAGCATCGCATCCAGGCCCGGTCACAGGGCCGCACAACAGAAAAAGCGACTTTAAGGGTTCGATCATGACCGCGCAGCCGACGCCAAAAGGCGCATGGAAAATCACCTTCCTGCTTTTTCTGTTCATGCTGGTGAATTTCGCGGACAAGATCGTGGTTGGCCTCGCCGGCGTGCCGATCATGACCGAACTGAAACTCGAGCCCGAGCAGTTCGGCCTGCTCGGCTCCTCGTTCTTCTTCCTGTTTTCCATCTCGGCCATCGTGGTCGGCTTCATCGTCAATCGCGTCGATACGCGATGGGTGCTTCTCGCGCTTGCTGTCGTTTGGGCGCTGACGCAATTTCCCATGGTCGGCGAGGTCAGTTTCACCACGCTGTTGATTTGCCGCGTGATTCTCGGCGCCGGCGAGGGGCCTGCCTTTGCGGTCGCGGCGCATGCGATCTACAAATGGTTTCCCGACGAGAAGCGAACGCTGCCGACGGCGATTCTGTCCCAGGGGTCGGCTTTCGGCGTGATCCTCGCGGTACCCGCGTTGAACTGGATCATCGTCAATCACTCCTGGCACTATGCCTTCGGCGCGCTCGGCGTGGTGGGTCTGATGTGGGTGGTGGCGTGGCTGATCCTGGGCAAGGAAGGCCCGCTGGTGCAGACCGTCGCGATGGCCGCGGCCGATCCCCACGTCCCGTATTTTCAACTGTTGACGTCGCGAACCTTCATTGGTTGCTGCGCGGCGACGTTCGGCGCCTATTGGGCGTTGTCGCTGGGCCTTACCTGGTTCACGCCGTTCATCATAAAGGGTCTTGGCTTCTCGCAAAAAGAAGCCGGCTGGATTTCAGTCCTGCCGTGGGTGTTCGGCGCGGTCATTGTGCTGCTTGCAGGCTGGATTTCTCAGGTGATGTTGACGCGGGGATTTTCCACGCGCGGCGCGCGGGGGGTGCTCGGCGCGGCGCCGTTGATTGTCGGCGGATTTATCCTGGCCGCCATGCCCTATGTCCAGGGAGCGGGCCTGCAGATTGCCCTGCTCGTGCTCGGTTCGGGGCTTTGCGGGGCGATCTATGTGGTTTGTCCGCCGATGCTAGGCGAATTCACGCCGGTGTCGCAGCGAGGTGCCATGATCGCGATCTATGGCGCGATCTTCACGCTGGCCGGTATCGTGGCGCCGCTGGTGATGGGCAGCGTTATCCAGCGCGCGGCGGTGCCGCTCGACGGCTACATGACCGGCTTCACCATCAACGCCGTGATCATGATCGCGTCGGGATTGCTCGGATTGCTGCTGCTGTGGCCCAACACCGAGCGGGCGCGCTTGTTGCTGCAGAAGCCGGAACCGAAGTTCGCCTGAGGGTTAAAAAGTAACAGCGCTAGTCGTTAGTATCGCGCCTATAGCCCAATTTCCTTGCCGCACGCACCGGCCATGGCATTGATCGAGGAGGGCGCCGACAATGGACCCGATCAGACGCACCATACTGACAACCGGCGCCGCGGCGACCGCGATGGCGGCAGCACCCCGGGCGTTCGCGCAAGCTGCCGGACAAGGAGGAACTGCGATGAGCGTTTTCGAGAAAGCCGGCGTTCGCATCCACTTCGAGGAAGCCGGTTCCGGCTTCCCGTTGCTGCTCATCGCCGGCGGCGGATTGAACTCGACGATCTCCGGCTTCAGCGACCCCAGTTCACCCTTCAACCCGATCGAGGAGTTCAAGGCAGAGTACCGCTGCATCGCGACCGACCTGCGCAACGCCTACGCCGGTCAGTCCACCGGCCCGCTCGAGATCGACCGGCCATGGGATGCCTACACCGACGACCACCTCGGTCTGATGGACCATCTGGGCATTGGCAAGTTCATGGTGCTGGGCTTTTGCATCGGCGGCCCCTTCATCTGGAATCTGCTGCGGCGGGCGCCCGATCGCGTCGTCGCCGCCGTGCTGGCGCAGCCCAGCGGGTCGCGTCCGGAGATGCGCGATCTGTTCTACGACAACAACATGAAGGGCTGGGGTCCGGAACTGGTCAAGCGCCGGCCCGACATCACGATGGAGATGGTCGATAAATTCCTGACCAGAATGTACCGCACCAACCCCGACTTCGTGTTCACCGTGACGCGGGATTTCGTACGCAATTGCCAGACGCCCGTGCTGATCCTGCCGGACGATGTCCCGGCGCATCCCTACGCGGTCGCCATGGAAGCGGCGATGCTGGCGCCGAAGGCCGAGGTGAGCATGTTCCCGTGGAAGGAGCCCAAGGAGCGGATTCCGCTGGCGCTGCGCCAGATCCATTCCTTCCTCCGCGCGCACCGGCCTGCTTGGGCTTGAAGCTCCCATGGGTGTGGTGCTTTCTTCACCTCTCCCTGCGGGAGAGGTGAAGAGAGGCGAGCGCGGCGCCTCTAACCGGCCGCCGCGCCGTACTGTTTTGCACCGTGCGCGCGCCGGCCTGTTGCTGCGTGAGGCCCGCTTTCTTCACCTCTCCCGAAGGGAGAGGTCGGATTGCGAAGCAATCCGGGTGAGGGGTTACGGACTAACGAGGGACCTTAACCCCTCACCCGCCGCGCATCTGACGATGCGCGTCGACCTCTCCCCTGCGGGGAGAGGTGAAGAGGCTGCTTGCGGCTAACCCGCAGCCGCACCGAACTCTTTTGCACCGTCGCGGGCGCCGCGCACCAGACGGCCGGGTCGCGCGCCGGTCGCCTTGCCGTCGCGTTGCGTGACCACGCCGGACACGATGGTGGCGTCATAGCCGTCGATCTGCTGCAGC
>NZ_DASYMN010000048.1:0-5743 GCF_036009065.1 Bradyrhizobium sp.
TGCCTTGGGCGCGCGCGGTGCCTTGCCGCGCGAGGTGGGTACGTTAATCCCGCCTCAAGGGGTGCCCGCTGGTGCCCTGGCGCCTCCCGCCGCTCCATCCCCTCGCTTGGGTTCGCGAGGGACTGGCAAACCTCGGACGCATCGCGCCGCGAGAATATAGAGGCTTGGCTGTTTGAATTTTGAATCGGAAATTTAATGTAAGACGCTGCCACATTCTCAGCGTCTTCGCCGTCGCGGGGAGGACCAGCTATCTGCCCAGCGCCAGCGCGATCAGGCCGATTGTGCCCACGATCACGCGCCACCAGGCGAACAGCGTAAAGCCGTGGCGGGTGACGTAGTTCAAGAAGGTTTTCACCACGATGATCGCGGTGACGAACGACACCACGAATCCGATCGCGACAATCCCCAAGTGATCCGCCGTCATGTCGGCGCGGCTCTTGTAGAGATCGTAGACGAAGGCGCCGAGCATGGTCGGGATCGCCAGGAAGAACGAGAACTCCGCCGCCGCGCGCTTGTCGGCGCCGAGCAGCATCGCCGCGACGATGCTGGCGCCGGAGCGCGACACCCCGGGGATCATGGCAAGGCACTGCGCGAACCCGATCTTCAGATACATCGGCAGCGGAAACGTGGTGGCGTCGTGCTTATGCGGTTCGAGATCGAGCTGATCGACCCACAGCAGGATCGCGCCGCCGACGATCAGCGAGAAGCACACCACCCAGGGATTGAACAGATAGCTCTTTATGTAGCCGCCGGCCGCAGCTCCGATCACCGCGGCGGGCAAGAACGCCACCAGCACGCCGATGACGAAGCGCCGGTCGTCGGGATTGGAGAACATGCCGAGCGCGACCCGCCATAATTTGCCGAAATAGAGCGCGACAATGGCAAGGATGGCGCCGAGCTGAATCAGCACCGCAAAGCTCTTCCAGAAATTACCCTCGCCGAGATCGAAAAACCGTTCCGCCAGCAGCAGATGGCCGGTGGAGGAGACCGGGAGAAATTCAGTCACGCCCTCGACCACGCCGAGAATCACCGCCCTGATCGAATCGGAAATCATGATGGGGTCCATTATGCGGGGAAAACCGGGTTCTTCTCGCCTATTCGCATGCCCGCTGCAACGTCAAAAACAACGGTCCGGCCAAGCAATGCGGAACGTGTGGTAAAGCGCGATTTTCCCCGAATGCTGCGCGAGCCCGGCACTGCCACATAACCAACCGTCATCCTGAGGAGCCGCGCGCTTGCGCGGCGTCTCGAAGGACGGCCACAGGCACCTGTAGCCATCCTTCGAGGCTCGCCGAAGGCGGCGAGCACCTCAGGATGACGGCGGTGTTGTCTGACCATCAGCAAAGCCAGTACTCCTATGGTCAAGCCCGGCCATGACGCTTAGGGAGCCTTCCGGCTCGAAAGCGGCTTCCCCCGGCAGTGAGAGTTTGTTAAGCACCGCAAATCTATCAAGGGCTTCATGTTTACGCTGCTTCACCATCCATTCTGTCCGCATTCGCGCTTCATCCGCCTCGCCTTCGGCGAGCACGGCCTCGATCTGCGGCTGGTGGAGGAGCGCGTCTGGGAGCGGCGCGAGGCGTTTCTGGCGCTCAATCCGGCGGGGACCACGCCGGTGCTGACCACCGCGGGATTTCCTCCGATCCCGGGCGCCGCCATCATCGCCGAATATATCGACGAAGCCCATGGCGCCGCCTTGAGCGATCGCCGGCTGCTGCCCTCCGCAATGGCCGAGCGCATCGAGGTGCGCCGCCTGATGGCGTGGTTCAACGAAAAATTCTTCGAGGAAGCCAGCGGCCCGCTGGTGACCGAGCGCATCTACAAGCGTTTCATGAGCGATAGCAATGGCGGCGGCGCCCCGGCGATGGACGTGATCCGCGCGGCGACCGTAAATGTGCGCTATCATCTGGCCTATATCGGCTGGCTGGCGCGGACGCGAAACTTTCTCGCCGGCGACCGGCTGACTTACGCGGACCTGGTCGCCGCGGCGCATCTGTCGGCGATCGATTATCTGGGCGACGTGCCATGGAGCGAGGACGACGCGGCAAAGGCGTGGTACGCGCGGATAAAATCCCGCCCGTCGTTCCGCCCGCTGCTGGGCGAATGGCTGGCCGGCGTGCCGGCGTCGCGGACCTATGTGGATCTGGATTTCTGAACGCGGCCTTTTCGTACGTCGTCCCCGCGAAGGCGGGGACTCATACGCCGTGTCGTTCGAGTTCAGGGACCAGCGTGGAGCAAGCTGATCGCCTCAACATGTTCGTCAGGGGTTATGGGTCCCCGCCTTCGCGGGGACGACCATTGTGTTGACGCTCATCGAACCAACCGATCTCAAATCCGCGCTTGCCCGCGAAGCGCAAGCGCTCGGTTTCGATTGCATCGGCGTCAGCGATCCCGCGGCGATCGGAGAAGCTGGAAAACATTTCCACGCCTTCATCGAAGCCGGCGGCCACGGCGACATGGATTGGCTGGCGGCTCGCCCGGAGCGCCGCGCCGACCCGCGCGTGCTGTGGCCCGGCGTGCGCTCGATCATCATGCTCGGCGTCAATTACGGGCCCGATGAGAACCCGCTGGCGATCTTGCAGCAGCGCCGCCGCGGCGCGATCTCGGTCTATGCCCAGGGCGATGACTATCACGACCTGATCAAGAAGCGGCTGAAAACGCTGGCTCGCTGGCTGGTCGCCACCTCCGGCGGCGAGGTGAAAGTGTTCGTCGATACCGCCGCGGTGATGGAGAAGCCGTTGGCGCAGGCGGCGGGGCTGGGCTGGCAGGGCAAGCACACCAATCTCGTCTCGCGCGAGCTCGGCTCCTGGCTGTTTCTCGGCGCGATCTTTACGACGCTCGATCTGCCGCGCGATGCGGCGGACATCGATCACTGCGGCTCGTGCCGAGCCTGCCTCGACGTCTGTCCGACCAATGCGTTCCCGGCGCCGTACCAGCTCGATGCGCGGCGCTGCATTTCGTACCTGACCATCGAGAGCAAGGGGCCGATCCCGCGCGAATTCCGAAAAGCCATCGGCAACCGCATCTATGGCTGCGACGATTGCCTCGCGGTCTGCCCGTGGAACAAGTTCGCGCAAGCGGGACGGGAAACCAAACTTGCCGCGCGCGAAAATTTGCGCGCGCCGGCGCTGGCGGAGCTGGTCCGGCTCGACGACGCAGCGTTTCGCGCGCTGTTTGCCAAATCCGCGGTGAAGCGCGCAGGCCGCGACCGGTTCATCCGCAATGTGCTGATCGCGATCGGCAACTCGCAAGACGCCGCGCTTGCTGCGGAAGCTGAACGCCTGCTCGGCGACGACAGCGCGCTGGTGCGCGGCGCGGCGGTGTGGGCGCTGTCGCAGTTGATGCCAGGCGACAAATTCGATTCGACCGCCGCCGACAACAGCCGGCGCGAGACGGATGATAGTGTTCGCGCGGAATGGATAAACGCCGCCCGCTCTTGATTTCATCGCAAAAATTCCGCCATGGTCCGCGCGATGACCAACCAGCCTTTTTTCACCCGCGACACTGAGGCTTTCATCCCAACCGCGGCCGCCAACGGGCCATGGGACCCCAAATCGCTGCACGGCCGCGTCATCGTCGGCCTGCTCGCCTTCGCGATCGAGCAGCGGCACGGCAGCGACGATTTCGTTCCTGCGCGATTTACGGTCGATATGTTCCGCCTGCCGGGCTTTGCGCCGGTCGAAGTGAAATCACGTCTTATCCGCGACGGCCTGCGCATCAAGGTGGTCGAGGCCGAATTTTTCAGCGGCGGCACCAGCATGGCTCGCGCGTCCCGCCAGTTGCTGCGTAAAACCGAAAATCCCGAAGGCAATGTGTGGTCACCGCCGAACTGGGACGCGCCCGCGCCTGCGGATATTCCCGCGCCGACCGATCCCCGCCTCGGCATGAACGGCAAGTGGACCACCCGCCCGGTCATCGGCGCGATGGGGGATGTCGGCCCGCGGCGGCTGTGGATGAGCCAGGTGCGCGACCTCGTCGAGGGCGTAGCCTTGACGCCGTTCGTGCGGGTCGCAGTGGCGGCGGATTTCGCCAGCCCTTACGCCAATGCCGGCGATCAGGGCCTCGGCTATATCAACAGCGACGTGACGCTGTATCTGCATCGCCTGCCGGTTGAGGAATGGATCGGGTTCGAAGTGGTGAACCACCACGCGTCGGACGGCGTCGCGATCGGCGAATGCTGGCTCTACGACCAGCAGGGCCCGATCGGCACATCCACCGTCGCCGCCCTGGCACAGCGCCAGCCGATGACCAAACCGCCGCCGCCGTAGTTCGTCATTCCGGGGCGCGCTCTTCGCGCGAGCCCGGAATCCATAACCCCAGTATTCACGCTCAGCATCCCCACGCCAGCACGGGGAGTATGGATTCCGGGCCTGCGCCAAGAGGCGCATCCCGGAATGACGAGGGTGGGTATTGCCGGAAGTCACTCCGCCAAATGCCGCTTCATCTCCGGCCGCGCCTTCAGCGCAGCGCCCTGCTTTGCCACGATCTTCGCAATGCGCTCCGGCGCAAAATTCATGTCGACAAACCCCGTCGCGGTATTGGCGACTTCGTGATACTCCGCGATCAACCCATCACGCAACGTCATGATCGCGACGCCCTCGAACATCACGCGGGCGCCCTTGGCCTCGGGCAGCAATGAGCGATAGCTGAAGGTGTAGCGCGCGTAGAGCGTCTTGCCGTCGCTGACGGGATCGTGCATGTCCCAGCGGAAGTCGTCCGCCGTGCGATAGAACCAGTCGTCGATCATCTCCGCGATCCTGGCGCGGCCTGCGAACGCGCCGTAGAACACGTCGTGATAGACGCCGTCCTCGGTGAACAACGCGGCGAAGGCGGTGCCGTCGTGTTTTTTAACGGCGTCGCAGAAGGCGCGGAGCATGGTGGTGGGATTCATGAAATATCCTCCGTCTCCACATATTCCGAGTCGTCCCCGCGAAGGCGGGGACCCATAACCACCGTCATTTGTGATGATGGAAAGCGGTCGAGGCAACGTCGCTGCAACAATCGAGAGGCCAGGGGTTATGGGTCCCCGCCTTCGCGGGGACGACGCTGTATTTTTGGCGAGGGACCTGGCCACTCACCCAAACTCCTTAACCGCCGCGATGATCCGCGCGATGTCCTGCGGGCGCGAGAGGCGGTGGTCGCCGTCCTGGATCATGGTCAGCACCACGTCATCGTTGGGCAGCCGATGCGCCAGCGCGAAGGCATGTTGCCATCGCACGTCCGGGTCCTGCGCGCCTTGCAGGATGCGCACCGGACATCCGACCTCGATTGCCCGGCCGAGCAGGAGATGGTTGCGGCCCTCCTCGATCAGCGCGCGCGTGATCGGATAGGGCTCGCCATATTGCGACGGCCGCAGCCAGACGCCCCTGGTCTCGATCTCCTCGCGCACCTCAGGCGAAAAACCCTTCCACATCAGCTCTTCGGTAAAGTCCGGCGCCGGCGCGATCAGCACCAGCCCCGCGAGACTGGCGCGGTCTATCCCGCGCCGCCGCGCGATTTCGCGTGCCAGCAGCAGCGCCATCCAGCCGCCCATCGACGAGCCGATCACGACCTGCGGTCCCTCGCAGAAGGCGTCGAATACCGCGATGCTTTCTTCCAGCCAGCGTCCGATGGTGCCGTCGGCGAAGGCGCCGCCGCTGATCCCGTGGCCGGAATAGTCGAACCGCACGCAGGCGCGGCCCTGCTCCGCCGCCCATGCATCGAGCGCCAGCGCCTTGGTGCCCTGCATGTCCGAATTGAAGCCGCT
>NZ_DASYMN010000049.1:0-3328 GCF_036009065.1 Bradyrhizobium sp.
TGCCTTGGGCGCGCGCGGTGCCTTGCCGCGCGAGGTGGGTACGTTAATCCCGCCTCAAGGGGTGCCCGCTGGTGCCCTGGCGCCTCCCGCCGCTCCATCCCCTCGCTTGGGTTCGCGAGGGACTGGCAAACCTCGGACGCACTGCGCCGCGAGAACGCGGAAGCTTGGCTGTTTGAATCTCGGAATCAGATTTTGAGAACGACGTCGAAACATATTCTGCGTCATACGCGGGCTTGACCCGCCTGCGGGGCCGAAAGCCCCTTCGGCGAGGCGAAGGCCCGCGCATGACGCTGAGGCGCGGTGTGATGAAGGAGGCGGCTGTTCTGACGAACGCGAACGTTAGAACAGGCCGTCATTATCGACGCGCTTCTGCTTTTTGGAGCGCTGCCAAACCACGCCCGGAAAACCCTTGAGCGGCGCCAGCGGCTGGCCGGTATAAGTCCATTCCTGCAATTCTTCGATGGCGATGTGATACAGCGGCTGCCGGCCGGTACGTCCGGAAAAAAGCGCGCGGGGAATGTTGACCATGTGCGGCGAACGCGCACGCTCATAAAACAGCGGCGTGCCGCATCGCCCGCAAAAGCTTCGCGTGGATTTCGCGAGCCTGTCCTCGAAGCGGATAATTCCGGCCGTCCCCTTGGTGACGCGAAAACGTTTGCGCCAGCTGCCGACATAGGTGGCGTAGGCTGCGCCATGGGCGCGCCGGGTCGCGCTCGAATGATCGTGCCAGGCCCAACGCGCCGGATAATCGATCTCGAAGCAGATCTTGCCGCAGAGGCACCGGCCCGCGACGGGTTTTGCGGTTGCAACCGGTTTTCGCTTCGCAGCCGCGGATGCTTCCGGGTTTTGTGACAAGGACCTCTCCGTCGTGGTCAGGGCATGACGATCGCGTTGGTCGGGGTTGGCCGGTCGGTGATCTGCTGGCCGAACAGGCTGCCTACCAGTTCGGTCGCGACGCGGGCCGTGCGGCCTCGCTCGTCGAGAAATGGATTGAGTTCCACGATATCGACCGAGCGTACCAGTCCGGAATCGTGCAGCAGCTCCATCACCAGATGCGCCTCGCGATAGGTGGCGCCGCCCGGCACCAGCGTGCCAACGCCCGGCGCGACGGCAGGGTCGAGAAAATCCACGTCGAAACTGACATGCAGCACGCCATCGCGTGCCTTGATCTTGTCGATCACCCGCCGGATCAGCACGCCGACGCCGAACTCATCGATCTGCCGCATATCCGCTACTGCGACATCGCGCTCGCGCACCAGTTCCTTTTCCAACGGGTCGATCGAGCGGGTACCGAACAGGTCGAGTTGAGAGGGTTTTATGGACGCGCGCGGCTCATCGCCCAGCAGCCGATCGAGGCCGGGCTCACCGCACAAAAATCCCGCCACCATGCCGTGCATGTGTCCGGACATCGTCGTGGCCGGCGTATTGTAATCGGCATGGGCATCGAGCCACAACACGAACAGCTCGCGGCCCCGTTCATGCCAGTGGCGGGCAACGCCGTTGATCGAACCCATCGAAAGGCTGTGATCGCCACCAAGGAAGACCGGAATGGCGCCGGATCCCGCCAGCGCGTAGGCGCGCGCGCTGACGACCCGAATCCAGGACTGGATTTCGCGGTAATGCCTTGCGTTCTGCGGCGGAATATCGTCGGCCGGCACAAGGTCGAGGGCCGAGATGTCGCCATGGTCCTCGATTGTGAAACCGAGATTTTCGAGCAGGGAACCAAGCCCTGCCGTGCGCAAGGCCGCCGGGCCCATCAACGTGCCGCGCTGCGACGCCCCGACTTCGACGGGCACGCCCAGCAAGGCGATGCGTTTCTCCGTATCGACTCTGGTCAAATCGTTCACGCCTGCCACTCCTCGCTAACCTGACGACATAGCATTGCTGCCGGATTGAGCTTGCTAAAATTCGTCGGAGTGCAACAATTTCTGTTCACGCCCGGCGCTCGATCGGGCGAAGTTCAGGGAGAACACCATGAGATCGATCCTGCGCGCATCCCTTGTTTCCATCCTGTTTGCCGGTTCCGCGGTGGCGCTGACCGGCGAGCGCATGGCGCCGATTCCGCTCGATAAAATGTCGCCCGCGCAGCGCAAGGTCGCGGAGGACATCATGTCCGGACCGCGGGGAGGCATGCGCGGCCCGTTCAACGCCTGGCTGCGCAGCCCTGAACTCGCGGACCGGCTGCAAAAGGTCGGCGAATATCTCCGCTTCAACAGCTCGCTCGACAAGCGCGTCAACGAGATGGCGATCCTGATGACCGCGCAGGCGTGGAGATCGCAATACGAATGGTATGCGCATGCGCCGCTCGCCCTCAAGGCCGGCCTCGATCCATCCATCGTCGCCGCGATCGGCGCCGGCCGCAAACCGGATAACATGAAGGACGACGAGGCCATCGTCTGGGAATTCACCACGCAGTTGCGGCGCGATCATTCGGTGGACGATGCGACCTATGCCAGGGCGGTGGACAAATTCGGCGAACAGGGCGTGATGGATCTGATTGCCGTCAACGGCTATTACGACGTGGTGTCGATGACGCTGAACGTGGCGCGGGTGGCGCCGCCGGCCGGCGAGGAATTGCCCTTCAAGCAGGCCGGCCGATAACGGTCGCGGCCACCCGTCTCGATGCATCGCGCAGCGGATCGTGCTTAAGCGATGGCATGTCCGCAAGGTAGTAAACCATGACAAAACAAATCCGGCTCAACGCCTTCGCCATGAACTGCGTCGCGCATCAATCGCCGGGGTTATGGACCCATCCGCGCGACCGCACCGCGGATTATAACCGGCTGCCCTACTGGACCGATCTGGCGCGGACGCTGGAGCGCGGGCGCTTCGACGGACTGTTTCTGGCCGACGTGCTCGGCGTCTACGACGTGTTCGGCGGCAGTCCCGACGCGGCGTTGCGCAATGCCACGCAAACCCCGGTGAACGATCCGCTGCTGCTGATCTCGGCGATGGCCGCGGTCACCGAAAACCTCGGATTTGGGGTGACCTGCACGCTGTCCTATGAGCCGCCCTACCCATTCGCGCGGCGGATGTCGACGCTGGATCATCTGACCGAAGGCCGGATCGGCTGGAACATCGTCACCGGCTATCTCGACAGCGCCGCGCGCGGCGCCGGCAAGGAAAAACAGACCGCGCATGACGACCGCTATGACGTCGCCGACGAATATATGGAGGTGGTCTACAAGCTGTGGGAAGGCAGTTGGGAAGACGACGCGGCGCTGCGCGACCGCGCCCGCGGCATCTTTGTTGACCCTTCCAAGGTGCATCGTGTTCAACATCAGGGCGCAAATTACCGGCTGGACGCGATCCATTTGAGCGAGCCCTC
>NZ_DASYMN010000050.1:0-12755 GCF_036009065.1 Bradyrhizobium sp.
GTGGCCAAGGTGGAGCGCCGGGAGGCGCTGCGCCCTACGTCACTGGGCGCGCGCGGTAGCCTTGCCGCGCGAGGTGGGTACGTTAATCCCGCCTCCAAGGGTGCCCGCTGGTGCCCTGGCGCCTCCCGCCGCTCCACCCCCCTCGCTTGGGTTCGCGAGGGATTGGTATACCTCGGACGCATTGCGCCGCGAGAATGCAGGCGCTTGGCTGTTTGAATCGTCGAATCAAAATTTGAAGCGAGGCATCTTCTAAACCTCACCCCGCTCTTTCGCGGGAACGAGCGTGCCCTCGGGCTTGACGCTGCGGTTGGCTTTGAGGGCCCTAAAAAACCGCTTTGTTAAGCTGATGGAAACCGTGACAAGGCCTCCTGAGTGCCGGATGCTTTGAGGGCAGGGACCGAATCGATGGCGGCAAGGATCGGTAATCGGCTGGGCAGAACAGTGGTCGCGGTGGCGCTGGGCGGGCTCGTGCTGGCAGGAACGGCCTCGGCACAGATCTCGCTAGGCGGCGCGCCGCTAAAACCGCAGGCCCCCGCGACCGGCTCGATCCCGCCGGCCACACAGCCAGTGCATCCCGGCCTGGTGCCGCGCGCGACGGTGCAGGCGCCGCCGCCGGCACCTTCCACGCCTGCGCCGCCGTGGAGCGGCGAGGACGGCGCCTCCGGCCATCCACTGATGACCGCGAGCGCGATCCGCGAGGCGGCGGCGAATTTTTCGACCTGCGTCGCCGCGATGTGGCCGGACGCCGCGCGGCGAAACATCACCCGCGCCAATTTCGAGCGCTTCACCGCGGGGCTCGCGCCCGATCTACGCATCATGGACCTGATGGATTCGCAGCCGGAATTCACCAAGTCGATCTGGGATTATCTCGACATCCTGGTCAACGATAACAGGATCGCCAGGGGCCGCGAGGTGCTGGCCAAATACAAGCCGCAGTTCGACGCGGTGGAAAAATTCTACGGCGTCGACCGCTTCATCATCGCCTCGATCTGGGGCGTCGAATCCAATTATTCGACCATGATGGGCGACCGCAGCGTGCTGCAGTCCACAGCGACCTTGGCCTGCATCGGCCGCCGCCAGAAATATTTTCGCGACGAGTTTTTGACCGCGCTGGAAATCCTCAACCGCGGCGATCTGCGCCCCGAGCAGATGCGCGGCTCATGGGCCGGCGCGTTCGGCCCGACCCAGTTCATGCCGACCGCGTTCAAGCGCTACGCGGTCGACGCCGACGGCGACGGCCGCCGCGACGTGGTCGACGATGCCGCCGACCTCATCGCATCGACCGCCAACAACCTGAAGAAAGACGGCTGGCAGTCCGGCCAGACCTGGGGCTTTGAGGTCGTGTTGCCACGCGGTTTTAATTTCATGCTGGCGGATCGCGCCAAAGCGATGACGATCGCGCAATGGGAGCATCTCGGCTTGAAACGCGCCGGCAGCCAACCGTTCCCGCATCCGGCCGAGAAAGCTTATCTGTTGGCGCCGGCCGGCGCCGAGGGCCCGGGGTTTTTGATGCTGCAGAATTTTCGCGTCATCATGAAATACAATCCCGCCGAAGCCTATGCGATGGCGATCGGGCATTTCGCCGACCGGTTGCGCGGGGGCGCGCCCTTCATCCAGCCCTGGCCGCGGCAGGAGCGCGTGCTGTCGCGCGCCGAGCGGCTGGAACTGCAGCAGCTGCTGGCGCAGCGCGGCTTCTATCGCGGCACCCCCGACGGCCAGCTTGGCGGCATGACGCGCGAAGCGCTGCGCGGCTTCCAGGCCTCGATCGGCACGCCGGCCGACGGATTCGCGTCGTCCGACATGCTGGAAAAGCTGCGCGGGAGATAGAGCTTCGTTTCCCGGGCGCGATGCAGCCCGTAGCTCTTGCGAAGCGCTGCTTCGCAGAACCGGGATCGTAACGAACGCAGGCGTTTGGTACGGTCCCGGCTCTGCGGAGCGGCATGAAGAATGCCGCACCGCGTCCGGGACACGCTTCCGCTCGCTCCGCTTGACAAATTATGCGCCTTGGGCGCATTTATCGCCGATGATCTTTTGCGCCGCCCACGTCAACATGAAAAACCGCGCCTCGTTCGGGGCCGGAGATGTTCGCGCGCGATAGATCGATCCGCACCTGCTTACATCATGGCCCCGCCGGTTTCGACGGGGTTTTTTTGTTGTCTCCGTCTTACGGCCTCGAAACAGGAGACACCTCAATGTCCGCCGAATTTACCCCGCCAAGCGGCGTGTGGCTGCCGCTTATCACCCCGTTCCGGGATGGTGCGATCGACGCGGCTTCGCTACGCCGCCTGATCGGGCACTATGCGGGTAAACCCGTCGACGGCCTGATCGTCGGCGCGACCACCGGCGAGGGGCTGACGCTCGACGACGCCGAGATCGAACAGCTGGTGATGCTCACGGCCACCGCGCAGCGCGATTTCGGCTTCCGCTTGCCGCTTTATCTCGGTGTGTCCGGCAGCGATACGCGCAAGCTCGCAAAATGGCTGTCGCGAACGTCGGACTGGCCGCTCGATGGCTACCTGATCGCATGCCCGTATTACACGCGTCCGTCGCAAGCCGGCCTGATGCTGCATTTCGAAGGCTTGGCCGACTCTACCGCGCGGCCGATCATGATCTACAACATCCCGTACCGGACCGGGGTCAACCTCGGCAACGAAACCATGCTTCGCCTTGCCGAACGCAGCAATATCGTCGGGGTCAAAGATTGCTGCGGCGATACGCTGCAAACGGTGGAGCTGCTGCGCAAGCGGCCGCCCGGCTTCGCCGTGCTGACCGGCGAGGACGCGCTGTTCTACGGCGCGCTGGTGCGCGGCAGCGACGGCGGCATTCTCGCTTCGGCGCATGTCGAGACCGAGGCCTTCGCCAAGGTCCGCCAGCACCTGCTGGCCGGCGACCAGTTGCACGGTTCGGCGCAATGGCGGCGGCTCGCCGACATTCCCCGCCTGCTGTTTTCCGAGCCTTCGCCGGCGCCGCTGAAATATTGGCTGTGGCGGTCCGGCCTGATTGACAGCCCTGAGCTGCGGCTGCCGATGACGCCGATCACAAGTGAGCTCGCCGGCCAGCTCGACCGGCGGATTTTCCATGTAAAAACCGTACGTTACGCCGGCCTGCGGGCCGACGAGCCGGTGAGCTAACCTTGAAGTCGCAGCGCGCTTGACGGGACGGCCCGATGCCCGGTTTATGGGTGGACGGCCGCCCGCTTGCGGCCCAAATCGGCTATTATAGCGATTGCCTGACAACCATTGTGACGACCTGAAACGCATGCCGAGCCCGAAATCGTTTTTTCGCCTGTTCACCGAGACCGGCCCGCTGGTCGCGCTGACGGTCGCGATCGCGGTATTGTTCGGCATCGCAGGTCCGGCATCGGCGCAGTTTTTCAATTTCGGCAATTTCGGCGCTCCGCCGCGGCCGCCGCAGGCGGTGCCGCAGCAGCGCGGAGGCGGCGGCTGGTTCGGAAATGACTTCTTTGCGCCGTTCCAGCAGCAGGCGCCAAGGCGTGCGGCCCCGCGCGAGGATTTCTCCAAGGCGCCGCCGCCGGAGAAGCGCGATAGTCCCGCGGAGCGCAACATCCTGGTGCTCGGCGACGCCATGGCGGACTGGCTGGCCTACGGTCTCGAAGACGCCTATTCCGAACAGCCCGACATGGGCGTGATCCGCAAGCACAAGACCGTCTCCGGCCTGATCAGGTATCAGCCCAAGGGCGAACCCGCCGACTGGGCCGCGGCGGCAAAAGGCATCCTCGCCACCGAGAAGCCGGACGCCATTGTCGTCATGCTTGGTCTCAACGACCGCGTTTCGCTGCGCGAGCCGGCCGCCGCCGAAAAGAAGGCGGACAAGAAAGACGACAAGAAAGATGCCAAGGCGAAGCCCGACGCCAAGCCTGCGGATGGCAAAAAGCCGGACGGCACCGCGGATGCAAAACCCGATGACAAGCCGGCGGATGCCGAATTGTCGTCCGACGATGCCGCCGACGCCGATCAGCCGCCGGTCGCGACGCCAGAGAAAAGCGCGCGCTCGGCCGGCGGCGTCTACGAGTTTCGCGAGGACCGCTGGGTTGAGCTGTATTCGAAGAAGATCGAGGAAATGATTGGCGTGCTGAAGTCCAAGGGCGTGCCGGTGCTGTGGGTCGGCCTGCCGGCGGTGCGTGGCGCCAAGGCCACCGCGGACATGCTGTTCCTGGATTCGCTCTATCGCGACGCCGCGGGCAAGGCCGGCATCACCTATGTCGACGTCTGGGACGGCTTTGTCGATGAGGCGGGCCGCTTCCTGCAGCAGGGTCCCGATTTCGAAGGCCAGATCCGCCGCCTGCGCGCTTACGACGGCGTGTTCTTCACCAAGGCCGGCGCGCGCAAGCTCGCGCATTATGTCGAGCGCGAGGTGACGCGGCTGATGGCGGGGCGCTCGGCGCCATTCTCCCTGCCGACCGAACCTGCGACTCCCGATGCCAGTGCCGAGCCCGGCAAGCCGGCGCCGCGTCCCATGGCGGGGCCGATCCTGCCGCTGGTGGCGTCATCGGTCGGCACCGATCAATTGCTCGGCGGCCCCGGCTCGCGACCGGCGGCGGTCGATGCGCTGGCGGCGCGTACGCTGGTCAAGGGCGAGCCGTTGTCGGCGCCGGCCGGACGCGCCGACGATTTCGCCTGGCCGCGCCGCGAGGTCGGCCGCGAACAGGCCAAGGGCGAGGTGCCGGTCGCCTCGGCCTCGCAAGATGGCGGCGCGACGCCCGTAATGGCCA
Organism: Bradyrhizobium sp.; assembly: GCF_036009065.1. Taxonomy (GTDB): domain Bacteria; phylum Pseudomonadota; class Alphaproteobacteria; order Rhizobiales; family Xanthobacteraceae; genus Bradyrhizobium. Next base: position 4,733 of record NZ_DASYMN010000050.1, read on the forward strand.
CGCCGCCGCCGAAGCCGAAAAAGCTGCGCCCGATCCAGCCGGCTGCGGCGCCGGCGTTCGGCGATTTCTTCGGCCTCGGCGCATCGCCCTCGCAGCGCCCCCGCGCTCTGCCGCCGCCGCAGCAGCTGCAGCCGCCGCGACCGCCGGGCAGCGTCGGCCGCGCCGCCTCGGCGCCGAATTTCTTCACGCGGTAATCGTCATTGCGAGCGAAGCGAAGCAATCCAGGGGCCGCGAGGAAAGTCTGGATTGCTTCGTCGCAAGAGCTCCTCGCAATGACGTTAGCCTAGGCTCACAAAATCAGCCCGCCATCGACCACCAGCGTGTGGCCGGCGATATAGGACGCCAGCGGCGAGGCCAGGAACAGCGCGGCGCCGGCCATGTCGGTGGGCGTGCCCAGCCGCTTCAGCGGAATCCGTTCGATCGCGCCTTCGAGCCGCTTCGGATTGGCGGTGGTCACCTTTGTCATCTTGGTATCGACCAGCCCGGGCGCGATGCCGTTGACGCGGATGCCGTCCTCGGCCCAGGCCTGCGCCAGCGTGCGCGTCAGCCCGACGGCGCCGGTCTTCGAGGCGTTGTAGGCGGGATTGCCTTTTGTCGCGTGATAGGCGGCGGTCGACGACACGATGATCAGCGCGCCGCTGCTCGCTTTCAGCATCGGATGGAATCTTGTGGCGCAGGCCATCAGGCTGATCAAATTGACTTCCATCACCCTGCGAAATCCCGCCATCTCGAATTCGCCGCGCCGGTAGATCACCGCGCCCTGCGCCAGCACCAGCACGTCAAGCCGGTCGAACGCCGGCGCGAACGCCTCGACCGCCCGCGGTTCGCCGACGTCGAGCTGTGCATAGTCCAGCCCTTCGAGATCGGAGCCTTCGGCTTTGGAATAGTCGGTCGCGCCGGCGCGGGTGCCGCAGACCTGTACGCGCGCGCCCCTCGCCCGGAACGCCTGCGCGATGCCGTTGCCGATGCCGCTGGAGCCGCCGATTATGAGGATCTGCTTTCCGCTGAAGTCGAGTTCGTTCATGCGAATTTCCCTCCGTGTTCCGGACGCGGTGCAGCGCTCTTTGCGGTGCCGCAGAGCCGGGACCGTTACGAATACCGAGCTTGTACGGTCCCGGTTCTGCGAAGCAGCGCAAGAGCGCTGCATCGCGTCCGGGACACGAGGCATGCGTTACGCCATGTTGACATCGCGATTGCCGGTAGTAGCATTTTTGCAAATGGCGCGGAATAACCGCGCGCCGGCCAGGGAAAACGCCATGCCCATTCAGATCAAGCAACTGCATCGTCATTTCGTCGGCGAAGTCTCCGGAGTCGATCTCACCAAACCGCTGACCGAAGACGAGGCGCGAGATATCGAAGCCGGCATGGACCAATACGCCGTGCTGATTTTCCACGGCCAGGACATATCAGACGAGCAGCAGATGGCGTTCGCGCTGAATTTCGGCGAGCGCGAGAATCCACGTGGCGGCAATATCGTCAAGCCGCAGGATTCGCGGCTGTCGACCGGGCTCAACGACGTCTCCAATCTCGGCAAGGATGGCAAGCCGCTGCCGCCGGACAGCCGCGTCCATCTGTTCAACCTCGGCAACTGCCTGTGGCATTCCGACTCATCGTTCCGGCCGGTCCCGGCAAAGTTCTCGCTGTTGTCCGCGCGCGTGGTCAACCCGAAGGGCGGCAACACCGAATTCGCCGACATGCGCGCGGCCTATGACGCGCTCGACGATGAAACCAAGGCCGAGATCGAGGACATGATCTGCGAGCATTCGCTGATGTATTCGCGGGGGTCGCTGGGCTTTCTCGATTACACCGAGGAAGAGAAGCAACTGTTCAAGCCGGTGCTGCAGCGGCTGGTGCGCACGCATCCGGCGCACGGCCGCAAGTCGCTGTATCTGTCGTCGCATGCCGGCGCTATCCAGGGCATGACGGTGCCGGAAGCCCGGCTGCTGCTGCGCGATCTCAATGAACACGCGACGCAAAGCGAGTTCGTCTACGTCCACAAATGGGCGCTGCATGACCTCGTGATGTGGGACAACCGCCAGACCATGCACCGGGTGCGCCGCTACGACCAGTCGCAGCCCCGCGACATGCGCCGCGCCACGGTAGCCGGCACCGCGCCCACGGTGGCGCAGCAGGCCGCGGAGTAGGGTTTCTCCGTCATTGCCGGACTTGACCCGGCAATCCGTCCCCCTTCGAACGACTCTTACGAAGATTGATGGATACGCGGGCCTTCTCGCCGAAGGGCTTCGGCCCCGCAGGCGGGTCAAGCCCGCGTATGACGCCGCCCTCTTGCCGTTGCGGTTTCTGTCCGATGACCCCGGCGCGCAACTAATCGTTGCGAGTAACCGGCGATTGTATCACACTTGGCTGCTTGGCGATCGTCCGATGTCCGGAAAACCGCTTGCAGGCCGTTGTCTAAAATTATTTTCCGCTCGATCGAAGCGCGCTTTTCACAAACAGCTTGCTCGATCCATTACGTTTCAAATCGTTTCCAGCGAAGGGCAGAACCCATGAATTACATCTGGCGCGCCACCAAGGCTAAGAAGCAAGAGCGACATGACGACATCTGGTTCATCAGCCCGCTGGTCGGCTGGGCGGTGAACAGCGCGGGCGAGATCCTCCATACCGACGATGGTTTTCAGACCGTGCAACCGCCGCAGCACACCGCGGACCCGGGCACCTACCTGCGCTGCATGAGCTTCACCAGCCCGACCGACGGCTGGGTCGGCACAATCACCAACGAGCAGCGGCTGTTCAAGACCGAGGACGGCAAGACCTGGACCGACATGACGTCAAAGCTGCCGGCGCTGCCGGAGGCGATCTGCGGCATCTCCTCGCCGTCCAAGGGCGTCGTGTTCGCCTCCGGTACGCAGTATCCGTCGCTGGAAGCCGCGGTGATGCACACCGCAGATGGCGGTGAAACCTGGAATTCGATTTCGATGGCGGCGCACGCCAACCTTCTGATCGATACCTATTTTACCGACAACCTGACCGGCTGGGTGGTCGGCGGAAAAGGCGGCACCTCCTATCCGCGGCTGAAGCCCGTCATCATGCACACCACCGACGGCGGCAAGACCTGGGAAGACAAGCTGCTCAATTCCGGCATCGACTTTCCGAGCGGCGAATGGGGATGGAAGATCCAGTTTCTCACTCCGCAGATCGGTTTCGTCTCGCTGGAGAATGACGCCGCCGCCGCCATCCTCAAGACCACCGACGGCGGCCAGACCTGGAAGCGGATCGTGATCAAGGATCAGCAGGGCAACGTCAATCTCGAAGGCGTCGGCTTCATCGACGAGAAGACCGGCTGGGCCGGCGGCTGGGGCGACGGTTTTCCGACCCACCCCGAAGGCACCACCAGCGGCACTACCGACGGTGGCGCCACCTGGTTTGACGCCAACGAGGTGGGCCATTTCCTCAACCGCTTCCGCTTCTTCCCCGGCGCCACCACCGGGATCGTGGGCTATGCGTCGGGCGACACCATCTATCAATGCACAGTGGCGAGCGCTGCCCAGCTTGCCGCTGCGCGGTTGTCACTCTCCGCGATCGGCGAGCCAGCCCTGCCGGTGGTGTGGGACAAGCTCGACATTGCGACGACGGTCCCGGACCACGCGAAGCAATTGACCATCACCATCTTCGATACCCGCCAGACCCTGGTCAAAACCATCACGGAGGCCTCGCCGCGCGCGGGCGAGCGGACCTTCAGCTGGGATTTCAAGACCACTGACGGCAAGGACGCCGGTGTTGGTCAATTCATCCACCGCGTCAACATCGACGGCGCCGCGACGTCGGGGGTGGTGGAGCGGCCGGCGCGCGCGACGCCGGAGGATCTGGCGGCCCAGGTCGTGAAGATGATCGAGAATATTGCCCCGAACGCCATGCGCGCGCACGGCCGGCTGATGCTGCCCGACGCCACCGGAACGCCGGTGAAGCTGCGATCGCTGTTCGCCAAGCCGGTCGAACTGATGGCGGCGCTGGTGCGCGGCGGCTGGATCATTCCCGGCGCGCCAAGCCGCAGCATGTTCCTGGTCGCCATCATCGGCACCGGCCCGATGCAGGGCATACTGCAGGACGCGGACATCCAGCTGCTGAAAGACTGGGTCGCCGCCGGCGCGGTGATTCCGACGGCCGGGGGCTAGATGATGCGTCATTGCCGGGCGCCTGTCCCCGACTTGATCGGGGATGACCCGGCCATCTATCCTGTTCGAACGAGTCTTGCGAGATGGATGGATACGCGGGCCTACGCCTCGCCGAAGGGGCTTCGGCCCCGCAGGCGGCTCGAGCCCGCATATGACGCCGCTGGGGTAGTGTGTCCCGGACGCGGTGCAACGCCCCTTGGGGTGCACCGCAGAGCCGGGACCCATCTCACGGAGCAGAAAATGCGCGTATGGGCCCCGGCTCTGCAGCGCACCACCGCGAAGAGCTACGCGCTGCGCCGCGTCCGGAGCACGATGGTTTTCACCGCGGAAGCGTCGTGCTCCCCATCAAAAACGTGTCGATCGCCCGGGCGCAGAGCCGTCCTTCGCGGATCGCCCACACCACCAGCGACTGGCCACGGCGCATGTCGCCGGCGGAAAACACTTTCGGCAGCGAGGTCTGGTAGTCGGAAGTGTTGGCGCGGACGTTGCCGCGCTGGTCGAGATCGACGCCGAGCGTTTTGAGCAGGCCCTCGTGCACCGGATGCACAAAGCCCATCGCCAGCAGCACCAGTCCGGCGTCGAGCTCGAACTCGCTGCCCGCAATCGGCTTGAACTTGTCGTCGACCTGCACGCAATGCAGTTTTGCCACCTTGCCGTCTTCGCCGGAAAATTTCTGCGTCAGCACCGCGTATTCGCGCTTGGCACCTTCGGCCTGGCTCGACGAGGTCCGCATCTTCAGCGGCCAGTTCGGCCAGGTAAGGCCCTTGTTCTCGTGCTCCGGCGGCGCCGGCATGATTTCGAGCTGCGTCACCGAGAGCGCGCCTTGCCGGAACGAGGTGCCGATGCAGTCCGAGCCGGTATCGCCGCCGCCGATCACCACAACATGTTTGCCGCCGGCGAGAATGTCCGGCGCGCTGCCGAGCGGCTCGCTGGAGACGCGGCGGTTCTGCTGCGGCAGGAAATCCATCGCGAAGTGAATCCCCGACAATTCGCGGCCGGGAATCGGCAGGTCGCGCGCGGCCTCGGCGCCGCCGGTCAACGCCACCGCGTCATGGGTTTTGAGCAATTCCCGCGGATCGATCGCGGCTTGACCGTTTTCTTGCGAATTGCCGCCGACCGGCGCGCCGTAATGGAACGTGACGCCTTCGGCTTCCATCTGCGTCACGCGGCGGTCGATGATATGCTTTTCCATCTTGAAATCGGGAATGCCGTAACGCAGCAAGCCGCCGGCCTTGGCCCAGCGCTCATAGAGATGCACGTCGTGGCCGGCGCGCGCGAGCTGTTGGGCGCAGGCCATGCCGGCGGGCCCCGAGCCGATCACGGCGATCTTCTTGCCGGTTTTTTGCGACGGTAGTTCGGGCGCCACCCAGCCATTATCCCAGGCGCGGTCGACGATGGCGCATTCGATGGTCTTGATGGTGACTGGATTGTCGTCGATGTTCAGCGTGCACGAGGCCTCGCAGGGCGCGGGACAAATGCGCCCTGTGAATTCCGGAAAATTGTTGGTCGAGTGCAGGTTGCGCGAGGCTTCTTCCCAGTTGCCGGCATAGACCAGATCGTTGAAATCCGGAATCTGGTTGTTGACAGGGCAGCCCGGCGTGCCCGGCGCCACTGAACCTGTGCCATGGCAATAGGGAATGCCGCAATTCATGCAGCGCGCGGCCTGGTCGCGAGTGTCCTTTTCGCTCAAGGGGACGACGAATTCGCGATAGCTCTTCACGCGCTCGGCGACCGGCGCGTATTTGCGATCGTGACGATCGATCTCCAAAAAACCAGTAATCTTACCCATTAAACCTGACGCCCCTGCAACCTGTCCCGCCGTCATCCCGGGGAGCGGCGTCTTCGCCGCGTCTCGAAGGATGAGTGTTCAACTCTTGCCACCCTTCGAGGCCGGCCCTGCGCGCCGGCACCTCAGGGTCACGGTGTTGTGTGTGGCCTACGCCCCGATCGCGATTTTCGGCTCGGCGTCGGCGTCGACCTTCATTTCCTTCAGCGCGCGGCGGTATTCCACCGGCATCACCTTGCGGAATTTCGGCAGCCACGTCTTCCAGTTTGCGAGAATCTCCGCGGCGCGCCGCGAACCTGTGAGCTTCGCATGCCGCGTGATCAGGATGTGCAGCCGCTCGATGTCGGAACTGAGCAGGTCGGAGAACACGTCGACCCGACCATGCGCTTCGAGATCGCCGGAGTGGTGATAGGCGTTCTCGTTGATCATCTCTTCCGACAATACCGGCTCGAGCTCGACCATCGCCATGTTGCACAGTTTTGGGAAGTCGCCGGCCTCGTCCAGCACATAGGCCACGCCGCCCGACATGCCGGCCGCAAAATTGCGCCCGGTCTTGCCCAGCACCACCACGATGCCGCCGGTCATGTATTCGCAGCAGTGATCGCCGGCGCCTTCGACCACCGCGACGGCGCCGGAGTTACGCACCGCAAAGCGCTCGCCGGCGATGCCGCGGAAATAGCATTCGCCCTCGATCGCGCCGTACATCACGGTGTTACCGACGATGATGGATTCCTCCGGCACGATGCCGGAATTGCGCGGCGGCTTGACGATGATGCGGCCGCCGGACAGGCCCTTGCCGACATAGTCGTTGGCTTCGCCCTCGAGATCGAAGGTGACGCCGCGCGCCAGCCAGGCGCCGAAGGCCTGGCCCGCGGTGCCTTTGAAGGAGACCTGGATGGTGTCGTGCGGCAGGCCGGCATGACCGTAGATTTTCGCCACGGTGCCGGACAGCATCGCGCCGGCGCTGCGGTCGGTGTTGTTGATCTCCATCTCGATCCTGACCGGCGCGCCGCGGTCGAGGGCCGCCTGCGACTGCGCGATGAGCCTGCGGTCGAGCACGGCTTCGAGGTGATGGTTCTGCGCTTCGGCGTGGTAGATTTTCTGGTCCGGCAGCGCCTCCTGCTTGACGAACAGCTTTGAGAAGTCGAGTCCCTTGGCCTTCCAGTGCGCCACCAGCGTGCTTTGGTCGAGCATCTGAACCTGGCCGATCATCTCGTCGAAGGTCCGGAAACCGAGCGCGGCCATGATCTCGCGCACCTCTTCGGCTACGAAGAAGAAGTAGTTGATCACATGCTCGGGCTGGCCGGTAAAACGCTTGCGCAGCACGGGATCCTGCGTCGCTACCCCAACCGGGCAGGTGTTGAGATGGCACTTGCGCATCATGATGCAGCCGGCCGCGATCAGGGGTGCGGTGGCAAAGCCGAACTCGTCGGCGCCTAGCAGCGCGCCGATCACCACGTCGCGGCCGGTGCGGAAGCCGCCGTCGACCTGCACCACGATGCGGCTGCGCAGCCGTTCGCGCACCAGCGTCTGGTGGGTTTCGGCGAGGCCGATTTCCCATGGGCTGCCGGCGTGCTTGATCGAGGTCAGCGGCGACGCGCCGGTGCCGCCCTCAAAACCTGCGATGGTGACGTGGTCGGCGCGCGCTTTTGCAACGCCCGCTGCGACCGTGCCGACGCCGATCTCGGACACCAGTTTTACGGACACCTGGCCGTCCGGATTGACGTTCTTGAGGTCGTAGATCAACTGCGCCAGATCCTCGATCGAATAGATGTCGTGATGCGGCGGCGGCGAGATTAATCCAACGCCGGGCGTCGAATGGCGAACGCGGGCGATGATCGCATCGACCTTGTGGCCGGGCAATTGGCCGCCTTCGCCGGGCTTTGCGCCCTGCGCCATCTTGATCTGCATCATGTCGGCGTTGACGAGATATTCGGTGGTGACGCCGAAACGTCCCGACGCTACCTGCTTGATCGCCGAGCGCATCGAATCGCCGTTCGGCAGCGGCTTGAAGCGGTCGCTCTCCTCGCCGCCCTCGCCGGTGTTGGACTTGCCGCCGATCCGGTTCATCGCGATCGCAAGCGTGGTGTGCGCCTCGCGCGAG
>NZ_DASYMN010000051.1:0-4534 GCF_036009065.1 Bradyrhizobium sp.
GAAGTCCCGCATGTCCCAATCCGACGACTCCTACCTGCGCCATCAGCAGCAGCGATGGACGCGCCATGACGCGCATCTATGGATCCGCCCCGACGCGGCGCGCTGGGTGAAGCCCGGGTTCGATCCAGCCGACATCTATCCGACGCTGGCGCGCAAACCCGACGCGGCACAAGCCGCCTTCGAGGCGGAGGTCGAGGCGGCCTACCAACGGCACGCCGTGCTGCGCGAACAGGTGGCCTCGCTCCGGGCCGAGCTGAAGCGGCGGCGGCTGGAAGAAGCAAAGTATAGCCCGAGCCAGCTGCGCGTGCCCGCCGGCAACCCGCGCGGCGGGCAGTGGACGGATCGCGGCGGGGGGCAGGGCACGGTTGCGGGCCCGAGCCAGGACACGGGCCAGGGGACCGGCACGAGTCTCGCGCAGCCGATGGGCAATGTCGATATCGGCGACGTCAGCGGGTCGAGTGAACTCGGCGATCTGTTTCGGATCAAGCCGGACGGCGCGCGCACGGATGCCGGGAATCTTTCGGACTCCGTCGTAAAAGTTGCAGCGTCCGATGACCCGCGGTTTTACACCCCCGTCCTGGAGGAGGAAGACGACAACGGCGGCCATACGCTGCGTCGGCATAACGAAAGGTCGGACAGCTCTCTCATTGACTGGCTCAATGCCAAATGGCAGCGCATACAAACCGGCAATCTGGAGATCACGGAATATCCCGTGGCCGAAGGCACATTTCGGTCGCGCGAAGAGGCCAACGACCTTGTCAATCAGGTGCTCAAACGGAACACCGACACGGTCGACCAGGTTGCCGCGGGCAAACTCAAGGATGATGTCACACTGCAGGAACGCTTCGGATTTGTAACAGGAAAAGAGGCCTTCAGGCCGAATGGCGACGCCGAGCCTTATATCCGCCCCACCTATAGCGTTCGCGTCGTCATCAGGTATGACAGGCGCTCGTGGCGCGGCTATAGGGTGCGCACGGCATTTCCGGTCAACGATTGACAGGAGCTTCGCATGAAGATTCCGGAGGAGTTCGTTCAATTCGTATGGGGTATTTATGACGAGGATCCCCAAGAGTCCGTGTCGCTCGAAAGCCTGGCGGCGGCGGCACTTGCGGGCACTGCCAGCCATGACCGCCGCCGCCCGCTGCTGGCATTCCTCAATGAGCTGCTGGACGGCGGCCATTCGGATGCAGAGCTCGAATATGTCTGGCGCAAGCAATCGCCGAGATCTAACTTCAGCCCGGGCGGCCACCGCGTCTTTTTCGAAGAAATCCGCCGCCAGATCATCGCCGACAAGGATCGGAAGCTCGGGTGAGCAAGTAGCAAGTAGCCCACATGAGCGCAGCGATATGCGGGGAGACAAGAACTGGGACGAACAGATGCGTGTCGGTCTGGACCGCCTTCGCGATCAAAGTGCTGAAGTTCGCGGTGAGCTGAGGGCGGCGCAACGCACATCACCTCGTCATGGCCGGGCTTGACCCGGCCATCCATCCCGTTCGCAAGAATCCTTTCGAAGAAGATGGATGCGCGGGCCTTCGCCTCGCCGAAGGGACTTCGGCCCCGCAGGCGGGTCAAGCCCGCGCATGACGACTCTGCGTGTGCGGCACTGGATTGCTTCGCTTCGCTCGCAATGACGCGGAAGCCTCAATCGCAATCTGGACCGACAACGCATGTCCCGATCCGACGACTCCTAACGCTGGCGCGCAAGCCCGACGCGGCACAAGCCGCCTTCGAAGCGGAGGTCGAGGCGGCCTACCAACGCCACGCCGTGCTGCGCGAACAGGTGGCCGAACTCCGGGCCGAGCTGAAGCGGCGGCGGCTGGAAGAAGTAAAATACAGCCCGAGCCAGCCGCGCGTGCCGTCCGGCAATCCGCGCGGCGGGCAGTGGACGGATCGCGGCGGGGGGCAGGGCACGGTTGCGGGCCCAAGCCAGGACACGGGCCAGGGGACAGGCACCAGTCTCGCGCAGCCGATGGGCAATGTCGATATCGGCGACGTCAGCAGGTCGAGTGAACTCGGCGATCTGTTTCGGATCAAGCCGGACGGCGCGCGCACGGATGCGGGGAATCGTTCCGACTCAATCGTAAAAATTGCAGCAGATGATTCCGGACGACGATACCACCCCGACCTAGTGCAAGAAGAAGCCCGCGGCGGCCACACGTTCCGGGAGCATACCGACAAGACCGGCGAGGAGCTGATGGAAGGTACGACGCTTGTCCGTGGGCGAGCCGGTATCTATCGCTACGCGCGTAAGCGGTGGGGATCATTCGAACCTCGTGAGGCTGCCACTGATCTTGTCCATCGCACACTTGAGCAAAACCGAGATCAGGTAGATGCCGTAGCCACGGGACAGCTGAAAGACGCTTTTGTAACAGCGCGCTTTAACTACAAGACTGGGCGTGAGGCTTTCAGATCAAATGTCGATGCAAAGCCTTACCTAAGAGATACCTACGGCGTGGGCGTTCTGATCGAACATGACCGTCGTGCCGAAAGAGGTTACAGTGTGATAACCGCTTATCCCAGAAACGACGACTGACCGAGACAGCAGGAGAGATCATGCTCGTGCCTGATGAGTTCACACACCTGGTCCACCGTTTCTATCAGGGCAGCGAGGCCGGTATCTCTACAATGGAGCAATGGGTCGCGCTTGCCGTCAGAGGGTTGAACCAGCAACAGCAAGCAGTCATCAAGCGCTTTCTGCGGGACCTGCTTGCACGAAATCCCTCCGACGCGGAGTTACGGCGGATTTGGGAAGATACTGGTCCAAACTACGACTTTGAGGACATCCGCGGCGTACTGACATTGATCCGCGATGCAATCCCCTCGCCATGACCGGCGGAACTGAGCACGCGCATTGCACTCAACCAACTCATAGTACGCGAGGTGCGATCTTTTCCGCGACCAACAGCTCGCGCGCAACTTTCGCGACGTTGCCGTCCACCGATCTCGATGTTTGAATCGGACGACGCGGAGTGAGTTGGCCCGGGGATGCCCATGAAAGACCCGGCTGCCGCTGCTCGGGATAAGCCAGGTCCGCACGAGCCTGTCGACTTCATCGTCGGAAAACGGATGGGATCGTTTACGGACTACGAGGCCGCCAACAGATTGGTCAGCGCGACGTTGCTGCGAAACCGGGAGAGGGTCGATCGCCTGGTCGAGGGCAAGTCTTCGAAAGACGAACTCGACGCCACCTTCGATTCGCCGACCGGAAAGGAAGCTTTTGCGCCGGACGAACTAGTGGACCGGCGAATTCGCCAGACTTACAGCGTTCGTGTCGTCATCGTTGCCGATCCTCGGACACCCAGGGGGCACCGCGTCCATACCGCTTTTCCGCGAAATTTCGACACCTTGCCGGCGCCTTCGAAAACCCAGATGGATATTTACAAGAGCACGGGCGTAGAGGTGACCTACGACTGGAGAACCGCTGACAATTTTGCGCAGGCGACGCTATTTTTGAAAGATCTGGCGGGCGGGCCAACAAGCGTTGATCCGAAAAATCCGGACAAACCTCGCTTCTATTATTTTGAGATGAAGCGGCAAGATGAAGCGCTTGACGAGTTCATACGGAGGCTGAGGCGCGGATCGCGATAGCGGTCACATCCCGACGCCCCACAGTCTCGCCGTGCGAAAAATCCACTCCCGGTACAGCGTCAGCGGGGTGACGCCGGTGAGGCCGCCGCAGCCGTCACTGTTGTTTGCGCCGGTCGACCAGCTCACCACGCCGACGATCACCGCGCGGCCGCTCTGCATCTCGAATACAGGCGCGCCGGAGTCCCCGGTGCAGGCGCCGAGGCCGTCGCGCGTGTTGTTCGTGAGCGGATCGGCGAGGCGGATTTGCAGCGTGCCGGGCTTGCCGGTCACGGTGAGATCGGCGGCGCGGATGGCGCCGCCGCTTTTGCCGTCGCCGCGCCTGCTAACGCCGACGCCGGCGATGGTGAGGCGCGCGCCGACCTCAATCGGGATCGCCGGCGCGCCGAACGGCGCGGGCGCCTTGCTTGGCGGCAGCGGGCTTGCGAGCTGCAGCAGCGCCACGTCGGCTGAGGCGCGGTGCGCCAGGATGGCTTGCACGCTGAATTGCGGATGCGACGCCACGCGCCTGACATCGAGCAGCCGCGGTGGCGTCTCGCCGGGAAGGATGACTTTATAATCGGCGCCCGGCAGCACGCAATGCGCCGCGGTCAGCACCAGGTCCTGCGCAAGCAGGCTGCCGGTGCAAAAACTGCCGCGCGAGCCGATGATGGTGACGACCGCGCGCGAGATATTTTCCGCCGGGCCGCCGCCGCCGACGATGGCCGCGACGGGATGCGTGATGAGGGCGAAGGCGAAGATGAGAAGCAGGCGCTGAATCATCCGGCGATGTGAGCCGCTTCGCGCCGCGGCTGTCAACACAAGCGTACTTACCCTCCCCTGGAGGGGCAGGGTAATCGCATGTGTGAATCGAAGCGTGAACAAAGGTGAATCGTTGGACGAACATATCGACCAAAACCGTCGGCGATTCCTTATTTGTTCATGCACATGCGATTCCCCTACCTGGAGG
>NZ_DASYMN010000052.1:0-1746 GCF_036009065.1 Bradyrhizobium sp.
GAAGTCCCGCATGTCCCAATCCGACGACTCCTACCTGCGCCATCAGCAGCAGCGATGGACGCGCCATGACGCGCATCTATGGATCCGCCCCGACGCGGCGCGCTGGGTGAAGCCCGGGTTCGATCCAGCCGACATCTATCCCACGCTGGCGCGCAAACCCGACGCGGCACAAGCCGCCTTCGAGGCCGAGGTCGAGGACCAACGGCACGCCGTGCTGCGCGAACAGCTGGCCTCGCTCCGGGCCGAGCTGAAGCGGCGGCTGGAAGAAGCAAAGTACAGCCCGAGCCAGCCGCGCGTGCCCGCCGGCAATCCGCGCGGCGGGCAGTGGAGCAACAGAAACGAGCGTGGAGCAAGCTTCGGTAACGCGCAGAGTGAAGCGGGCGCGGATGGCACGGACGGCGCAGAAGACGCCGGCAATGCAGGCGGCTCGCAAGACGCAGCACCTTCAGAAGCGGAGAGTTCACAGCGATCGGAAGGCGACAGCACGCGCGGCTACGATGATCGGCTGGCGGCTTCGGACAAGCCTTCGCTCGGCCGCATGGCGATGCTGGGAATCATGGCACGCGCGGCGGAGCGGCTGATCCAGGCCTATCGCTCGGAAAACTTCCTGAATGACCTGTTCGGCAACAGAACTGGCGCGGTCGCGGTCACGACGATGGACGATAAGGATATCTACGGTTCGAACTCGACGTCATTGAGTTACACGGATGCCGACTTCAGAGCTGCCACAGAGCTGCGAGACAAGCTGATCGCGAAATATCCAACCGTAATGAGTGTAGAGAACGTCGGCTACGCGCCAAGCAACGCATTGTTTCACGCCGAGACGAATGTTCTACTGAGAGCTGCTGAAGCGAATAGCGGCACTCTGGCCGGCCGCTTGCTGGATATCTATGTCGATCGGAAGATATGCGAGAATTGCAAATCGATGATTCCTCTGGTCGGGCTCGAACTGGGCAATCCCACCCTGACCTATGTGGACCCCTACAAGATTCATTCGATCACGAACGGCACAATAACTTCCCGGAGCAGACGGTGAGAAAAAACTGTTATTTGCATGACCATGATGGCCCGTTTTGGCCGAGGCCGGACCAGTTGGAGAAAGACTTTTTAGCTCCACGGGGACGACTATGGGCATCTCCCAACGGCAACGACCATTGGGGCTTGGGCGTGGAGGGCCTTTACGGCACCGATGCATTGCCGCACCGTGAGTCCGTCAACGTCAAGTTGGACATGATAGGAAGTCCAGACCATGGCGTTCTGCTGCAATACAACAAGTGGGACGGCCGGATTCAGCGGCGGGACTGTTACGTCTCCAAGGGTGATCTCAGCCGGCTGCGCCGATTTATGTACAGCCTGCATGGCGACCCGTACTCGCTCGGTGTGTTCATTCCGTTTGAGTCTGCGTGGAAGGCTGTCAAGGAATTCATCGAGAAGGATGGCGAACTGCCGACCAGCATCGAATGGGTCGCGGCCGGAGCCCTGCCGCCAGAGACGTTCCCCGCTCCGACATGGCCTCCGCAAAGGCTTCCGGGGTAGTCGAGCCTGATCGGCTTTCCGCTTGCCGACGCCGAGGAAATGCCCGACGTCGCCGCCAATTCGCTCTCCATCGCGTTCGGCGATTTCCGCCGCGGCTATCTGATCGTCGACCGCGCCGGCGTGCGCGTGATCCGCGATCCCTTCACCGCAAAGCCCTACATCCTGTTCTACACGACAAAGCGGGTCGGCGGCGGCGTGCAGGATTTTGAC
>NZ_DASYMN010000053.1:0-10584 GCF_036009065.1 Bradyrhizobium sp.
CGCGGTGGCGGCTCTACCGTAGCCGAAATGGCCGGCCTCGGCGGCGATCAGGGGAGATTCGGCGAGCAATCCCACGGCAATGACGGCCATGGTCCGGCGCCTACGAGATCTGAACATCGAACACGCTTCCGTCGGGCTTGACCTGCCAGGTCTGGATCGAATTGTTGTGATAGACCGAATTCAGCCCGCGCTGCTTTCGCAACTGCGTAATGGTCGGCTGCACATATCCGGTTTCGTCGATTGCGCGGGATTGCAGCAGCGCCGGCCGGCCGTCCCAGCGCCACGGCAGCGTGAAGCGCGTCAGCGCCTTCGACAGCACGGGGTCGTGCAACCGGGCGCGCTGCCAGTTGACGCCGCCGTCCGCGGAAACATCGACGTGGCGGACCTTGCCGTTGCCGCTCCAGGCCAGCCCGCGAATTTCATACAGCCCCAGGCCGCTCAGCGGCTTTTCGGGGCAGGGAAAGGTGATGACCGACTTGGCGTCGATCAGCCAGGTGAAGCCGCGCGAGGTGCCATCCGGCATCAGGTCGGTGTATTTCGAGGTTTCCTCGCGTGAATACCACGGTCTGTCGCCGAGCTTGATGCGGCGCAGCCATTTTATGCTGACATTGCCCTCCCAGCCCGGCACTACCAGCCGCAGCGGATAACCCTGTTCGGGCCGCAGCGCCTCGCCGTTCTGCGCATACACCATGAGGCAATCGTCGAGGCATTTGTCGAGCGGCAGGCTGCGGTTCATATGCGCGCCGTCGGCGCCTTCCACCATCGCCCAGCGGGCATCTTTCTTGACGCCGACTTCCTCCAGCAAGGTCGAGAGTTTTAGCCCGGTCCATTCCGCGCAACTGATCATGCCGTGATTGAACTGCAGCGAGTTCAATTGCGCCGCGCGCCATTCCATGCCGCCATTGGCAGGGCATTCGATGAAATGGATGCGCGACACGGAAGGGAAGCGCACGATGTCGTTCATCGTGAGAAGTAGCGGGCGCTCGACCAGGCCGTGGATCATCAGCCGGTGCTGATCCGGGTCGACATGGGGCCGCCCCGCATGATAGCGCTCGAAAAACAGGCCGTTCGGCGTGATGATGCCGTGCAGGTCCTGCAACGGCGAGAAGCTGATGGAGGATTCGGTGCCGGCGGTGAGCCACGGCACGTTGCGCCTGATGACGCCGGCCTCGGTGTCCGCAGGCCTGCCATAGGGACGGTCGACCACGCCGGGCCCGATCGACTGCGACCACGGCGCATCGGCCGGTGGTGAAGCGGCGGGAGTTTCGGCGTGGCCGGGTCTTGCGCGAAACGCGAGGCCGCCGGTCAGCGCCGCCCCCAGCCCAAGGAAAGAGCGCCGGCCCAGCAGTGGATCGCGCCGTACCGCGAGCTTCGACGCCATGGGCATGCCGCGCAAATCGGGCCGCATGTTTCCTCGCTTTGCGGCGCGCGCCGCATGTTCATTGTTGCGTCAGCAGTATCGTTGGTCTCTAATTTAGTCAAAAGCGAGCGTTGCGCGTGCTGCAGGTGCTCAAGCATATCTTTTGCGGAGACGTGAAGTGAAGCGTTTCGCCGCCGCGATGCTGGTTTTTTCGGCGTGTCTCGACGCTGCTGGGCTTGCCCAAACCGCGTCGCCGTATCCGCCGACCGCGGTTCCCCTGAAGATCGATCAGGTACCGGGCAAGCCGATTTATTACAGCACCGGCAACCCCGGCATTCCCGGCAAGGACAATGAAGGCAACACCTCCAATGCAGGCTTCGTCGTCACCTCGGACGGCGCCGTGGTGTTCGACGCGTTGGGCACGCCGAGTCTTGGATGGGCGCTGCTGCAAGACATCCGCAAAGTCACCGACAAGAAAATCCGTTATGTGATTGCGAGCCACTATCATGCCGATCACATCTACGGCTTGCAGGCGTTCAAGGATCACACCGGTGCCGTGATCGTCGCGCAGGAACGCGCCGGCGAATACAAGGACAACGAGGAGATCGCCGACGAGAAAGCCAGCCAGCGGCTCGACCAGCGCCGCGGCGCGCTGTTTCCATGGGTCGACAAAACCACCCGCGTGGTGCCGCCGGACATTACCTTCAGGGACCGCATGACGATCGCGCTCGGCGACAAGCGACTGACGCTGCTGTATGCCGGACCGGCGCATTCCTCGAGCGACATGATGATGTTGGTCGAGCCGGACGGCGTGTTGTTCGCCGGCGATATTGTGCAGAACAGCCGGATTCCGCATATGAACAGCGATGACGTCTCGACCACGCAGTGGCTGGCAGCGCTCAAGGAGATCGAAAAACTCGATCCGAAATTCATTATTCCCGGGCACGGCAGGGCATCGACCGAGGCGAAGCAGGCGATCTCATTTACACGCGACTACATTCAATACGTCCGGATCGCGATGGCGACGGCGGTAAAGGACTGGACCGATTTCGATGTGGCCTATGACCAAACTGACTGGTCGAAATACCGGGACATGCCGGCGTTCGCCGCCAACAACCGCGGCAACGCCTATCGGATCTATCTGGAACTGGAGCAATCGCAGTTCAAAGCTGATAAGCCTTGACCCGTCATTCCCGACGGAGCAATTGGAGCAAGTGTGGTGGCTGAATACGTGGTGGAATTCGGCAGGGACGGCCAGCCGGTCGAACCCGATGGCCGTCTCGACGCGGCGGCGTTTCACCGAAATCACCAGCCGATCTGGGCAATCCTGCAGAACTTCCTCAATGACAAATCCGGCGACGTGCTGGAAGCCGGTAGCGGCACCGGACAGCATGTCATCGATTTCGCCCGCCGCAGCCCCGAGATCACGTGGTGGCCAAGCGACCTCAATGAAGCGCATCTGAACAGTATCGCTGCGTGGCGGGCGAAGGCGCAGCTTGCCAATGTTCGCGCCCCGCTCCGGATCGATCTGTCCGATCCCGCGTGGTGCCCCGAACTGGCCGGCGGCAACGGACCAGATCGATTGCTGGCGGTGTTCTGCGCCAATGTGATCCACATCGCGCCGTGGCGCGTCGCCGAAGGTCTGTTTGCCGGCGCCGCGCGTTATCTGCAGGCGGACGGACGGCTGTTTCTCTACGGCCCGTTCAAACGCGGCGGCAGGCACACCGCGCTCAGCAACGCCGTGTTCGACACCAGCCTGCGCGACAACAACCCCGAATGGGGCGTGCGGGACATCGTCGATGTAACGGCGCTTGCCGAAACTGTCGGTTTGGGCCTCGTTGAAATTGCCGAGATGCCGGCCAACAATCTCATTCTGGCGTTCGGACGATCGAGGCGAGACTGAACGCCAAGCATGGCGCGCGCCCGTTTGCGTCGGTTGATTGCGCTTCGGCCTGCCTTCATAGTGCGGTGAATCAACAAGGCCCTGCGCAGCAGCAGCCTCTTGGGTGGAAGTGCCGATGATCGACGTGACCGCAACCGATGAGATCGCCGACGACGCTCGCGCGCGCTCTAATGTGGTGCGTCTCGCGGCGGCGCAGGCGCTGACCGGCGCGAATTCGGCGGTCATTTTCGCCACCGGCTCGATTGTCGGCGCGACGCTGGCGCCGGATATCTCGCTCGCGACCGTGCCGCTTTCGATGTTCGTGGTCGGGCTTGCCGCCGGGACCTTGCCGACCGGTGCGATTTCGCGTGCCTACGGCCGCCGGGTCGCCTTCATCATCGGCACCGGGTGTGGCGTGCTGACCGGTTTGCTCGCAGCATTCGCCATCCTGCGCGGCTCGTTTGCGCTGTTTTGCTGCGCGACGTTTCTCGGCGGCCTCTACGGCGCGGTGTCGCAATCCTACCGCTTCGCCGCCGCCGACGGCGCCAGTGCGGCGTATCGCCCCAAAGCGGTGTCGTGGGTGATGGCCGGCGGCGTGTTCGCCGGCGTGCTCGGCCCGCAATTGGTGCAATGGACGATGGACATCTGGCCGCCCTATCTGTTTGCCTTCAGTTTTGTGGTGCAGGCGGCGGTCGCGGTCGTTGCGATGGTCGTTCTGTCCGGAGTCGATGCGCCAAAACCGGCGGCGGCCGATCTGCATGGCGGGCGCCCGCTGCTCGAGATCGCGCGGCAACCGCGGTTCATCGCGGCGGCGCTTTGCGGCATCGTATCCTATCCGATGATGAATCTGGTGATGACGTCGGCGCCGCTGGCGATGAAAATGTGCGGCTTGAGCGTCAGCGATTCCAACTACGGCATTCAATGGCATATCGTGGCGATGTACGGGCCGAGCTTTTTCACGGGCTCTCTGATCGCGCGCTTCGGTGCGCCGAAGATTGTGGCGCTCGGTCTTTCACTGGAAGCCATCGCGGCAACGATCGGGCTTTCCGGCATCACCGCGATGCACTTCTGGGCGACGTTGATCGTGCTTGGTGTCGGCTGGAATCTCAGTTTCGTCGGCGCCTCGGCGCTGGTGCTGGAGACGCATCGGCCGCAGGAGCGCAACAAGGTGCAGGCCTTCAACGATTTTCTGGTGTTCGGCAGCATGGCGCTGGGATCGTTTTCGTCGGGGCAGTTGCTGGCGAACTACGGCTGGCCGGCCGTCAATATCGTGGTATTCCCGCCGGTGCTGCTGGGGCTTACGGTGCTGATGCTGGCGTCGTTCGCGAGGCGCCGGAGGAGACTACAGCCCGTGTCGGAGTTTCCCGATCCGAACATCTGATCGGCGAACAATATCTGTGGAGGTTCGATGCCGTCGCGAGCCCTTCTGGACGAATTCATCGCCGTCGTGGAAAGCGGCGACCATGC
This sequence comes from Bradyrhizobium sp., assembly GCF_036009065.1. Taxonomy (GTDB): domain Bacteria; phylum Pseudomonadota; class Alphaproteobacteria; order Rhizobiales; family Xanthobacteraceae; genus Bradyrhizobium. Next base: position 4,710 of record NZ_DASYMN010000053.1, read on the forward strand.
CGGCGCCATCGAGCGCTATTACACCGAAGACGCCAGCATGCAGGAGAATGCCTCGCCGCCCCGGGTCGGCCGCGACCGGTTGGTCGCGCATGAGCGTGGCGTGCTCGCGCGGACCACGCACGTCTTTTCGAAGGCGATGGCCTCCGTTGTCGAAGGCGATCATGTCGCGATCCACTGGGTATTCGAATTGACGGGCCTTTCCGGCAAGGTGCACCGGATCGACGAGATCGCGCTGCAGCAGTGGCGCAACGATAAAATCTTCCGCGAACGGTTCTTTTACGATCCCGGCAAGCCGAAATCCTGACACCGCCGCACAATCCACCACATTTCGGGTGGCGTCGAAGCAATTTTCTTGGCGATCCTGTAGACCAATTCGTCATGGCCGGGCATGTCCCGGCCATCCACGTCTTTGGAACGACTGGGAAGATTAAGACGTGGATGCCCGGGCCTTCGCCTCGCCGAAGGGGCTTCGGCCCCGCAGGCGGGACAAGCCCGGGCATGACGGCTTTCAGAATGATGGATGCACACTTTGGACCATTCTCAGGACACGCTCGTCGACGAATCCTCGATCCGCTACGACGGCTGGCGGATCGTCGCGGTCTGCTTCCTGGTCGCGACCTTCGGCTGGGCCTTCGGCTTCTACGGCCAGAGCGTTTATGTGGCCGAGTTGCACCGAATTCATGGCTGGCCGACCTCGCTGATTTCAACGGCGACGACTTTCTTTTACCTGTTCGGTGCGTTGCTGGTCGCCTTTGTCAGCGAGGCGATCCGGGCGTTCGGCCCGCGTAACTGCCTTTTGGCTGGTGTATTCGCGATGGCATCGGCGGCTGCCCTGATCGGTCAGGTCACCGCGCCGTGGCAGCTTTATGCCGTCAACGGGCTGCTGGCGTTCGGCTGGGTCGGCACCAGCCTCGGCATGATCACCAACACGCTCGGGCTCTGGTTCGACAAAAAGCGCGGCATGGCGATCAGCCTGGCGCTGAACGGCGCAAGCTTTGGTGGTATTGCCGGGGTGCCGCTGATGGTTGCGGCGATCGCAAGTTTTGGTTTTTCCGGCGCCATGATCGTCGCTGCCGTCACGATGGTCGTGCTGCTGGTGCCGGTCGTTCTGATTCTGGTCGGGCGTCCGCCCGATCGGATGAACATCGCCCTTGCGTTGGTTGCGGCGGATGCGCCGTCGGCGTCGCGGATACGCGCGCGGGCGGTTCGCGATGCCGCCTTCCTGTCGGTGTCGATTGCGTTTGCGCTGGTGCTGTTCGCGCAGGTCGGCTTCATCGTTCACCTGATCTCGTTCCTCGATCCGGTGATCGGCCGCGAGCGCGCCGCCATAGCGGTCGCGCTCATGACCGCAATGGCGGTGGTCGGCCGCGTGCTGTTCTCGACGGTGATCGATCGGCTGAACCAGCGGCTTGCCTCGGCGATCTCGTTCGTCAGCCAGGCCGTCGCATTGACCGTCGTCATCAACCTGCAGAACGACATTGCGCTGATGGCGGCCTGTGCGCTGTTCGGGTTTTCCGTCGGCAATCTCATCACAATGCCGGCGCTGATCGTGCAGCGCGAGTTCGATCCGCGCTCGTTCGGCGTGCTGGTCAGCCTGATCACGGCGATCAACCAGATCACCTATGCGTTCGGTCCGGGAGTGATCGGCCTGCTGCGCGACGCGTCGGGGAGTTACATATTGCCGTTCTATGGCTGCATCGGGCTGGAGTTGACCGCCGCGGTGCTGATCATGGTGCGCGGGAGAAGCGCTCGGCCCTAACAATTCGTCATTGCGAGGAGCGTAGCGACGAAGCAATCCAGACCTTCGCTGCGGCTTCTGGATTGCTTCGCTTCGCTCGCAATGACGTGAAGCTACGCTTCACGTTCCCGCATCAGATCCTCAAGATCGAGCTTGTGCGTGAACATCGCCAGCGAGCCGTCGGGATGGCGCGGCCATTCCTCCTGCAGTCGATCGCGGTAGAGCTCGACGCCGTTCTGGTCGGGATCGCGCAAGTACAGCGCCTCACTGACGCCATGGTCGCTGGCGCCGTCGAGCTGGATGCCTGCCGCAAGCACGCGATGCAGCGCCTCCGCCAGCGCCGCGCGGGTCGGATATAGAATTGCGGTGTGAAACAGCCCGGTGGTGCCGGGCGCCGGCGGCTGGCCGCCTTTGCTCTCCCAGGTATTCAGCCCGATGTGGTGGTGATAGCCGCCCGCGGAAATGAACGCGGCCTGGTCGCCATACCGCTGCATGACCTCGAAGCCGAGCACGCCGCAATAAAATCCCAGCGCGCGGTCGAGGTCGGCCACTTTGAGATGAACATGCCCGATGCGGGTGCCGGCGATGATGGGAGTGGTTTTGGGATTATCGGGCATGGCATTACTCCAAGCTCTGCGTCATTGCCGGGCTTGACCCGGCAATCCATCTTCTTCGAAAGAGTCTTGTGAAGATAGATGGATACGCGGGTCAAGCCCGCGTATGACGGCGTTGTGTTGCGCCCTACGCCAACTCCGAGAGCTGCCCCTCCGGCAGCTCGAACTCAAAGGTGTTCAGCGTCATCGACACCATGGTGTAGTAGCCGCACAGCCCGATGATCTCGACCAGCCCGCGCTCGCCGAGCATCTTCACGGCGTCGTCGTAGAGTCCCTTGGCCACGCCGTGGCCCTCATGCAGCGACTTGGCGACGTCGTAGATCATCTGCCCCTTCGGGTCGTCGAATGTCGGCGTGCGCCGATCGCGGATGTCATCGATGATTTTCGGGTCCATGCCGCCTTTCAGCGCCAGCCGCTTGTGGGCATACCACTCGTAATGCGAAGTCCAGTGCCGTGCGGTGACCAGGATCGCGATTTCCGAGAGTTTTGCGGGAAACACCGTGTCGAAGCGCAGGAATGCGCCGAGCCGCGTTGCGTGCTTGGCCATTTCGGGGCTGGTGAGCCAGGCCATCATCGGCGGCGGCGGGCTGCCGCGCTTGCTGGCGATCGACTCGTCGTAGGTTTTTTTCTGGTCCTCGTTCATTTCGCCAGGCGAAAGCAGTTTCAGGCGCATCTGTGTTTCCTCTTGTTTTTCAATCCTTGCGGCGCTGGCTGACGCCGGATCGCGCGGTCCTACATATCCCGCAACGGACCGCTGCACGCCAGAGATATATTGATATTGGCAATACGGCCGCTAAGGTCCGGCCCAACAATGATGCATTGATGGGAACGCGCTGATGTCCAATCCCGATCAGTTCCGCCTAGAAACCCGCGCCTGGCTCGAAGCCAATTGTCCGCCGGAGATGCGGCGTCCGATGACATCGGACGAAGATACCTTCTGGGGCGGCCGCAACACCAAATTCTCCTCGGAGCCGCAGCAGACCTGGTTCGAGCGCATGCGCGACAAGGGCTGGACCGTGCCGCACTGGCCGAAGCAATATGGCGGCGGCGGCCTCGATGGCGAACAGGCCAAGATCGTGCGCCAGGAAATGGCGGCGATCGGCGCGCGGCCGCCGCTGGTTTCCTTCGGCATTTCGATGCTCGGACCGGCGCTTTTGAAATACGGCACCGACGCGCAGAAGAAAGAGCATCTGCCAAAAATTGCCGCCGGGCTGATCCGCTGGTGCCAGGGCTATTCCGAGCCGAACGCGGGCTCCGATCTTGCCTCGCTGCAGACCCGTGCCGAAGCCGACGGCGACGATTTCATCATCAACGGCCAGAAGATCTGGACTTCCTACGCCAACTTCGCCGACTGGATTTTCTGTCTGGTGCGCACCGACGCCTCGGGGAAAAAGCACGACGGCATCAGCTTCATCCTGTTCGACATGGCCTCGAAGGGCGTGTCGACCAAGCCGATATTGTTGATTTCCGGCAAGTCGCCGTTCTGCGAGACCTTCTTCGACAATGTGCGGGTGCCCAAAGCGAATGTGGTCGGCACCGTCAACCGCGGCTGGGACGACGCAAAATATCTGCTGCAGCACGAGCGCGCGATGATCTCGGGCATGGGCGAGCGCGGCGTCGGCCGGCCGCTCGGCCAGGTCGCCGCCGATTCGGTCGGCACCGACGAGCAGGGCAGGCTTGAAGACCCGATGCTGCGCGGACAGATCGCGACCTTCGAGATCGACGAGGCGGCACTGGCCGCTGCCGCCGAGCGCGCGGTCGATCTGGCCAAAGCGGGGCAGGCGCATCCGGCGTTTTCCTCGGCGATGAAATATTACGGCACCGAACTCAACAAGCGGCGCTACGAAATCCTGATGTCCGCCGGCGGCATCGATGCGCTGGAGTGGGAAAGCGAGCGCTCCAAGCAGGGCGCCCGCCCGCGTGCGTGGCTGCGTACCAAGGCCAACTCGATCGAGGGCGGCACCTCTGAGGTGATGCTTGGCATCGTTGCCAAGCGCATTCTCGATCTGCCGGGGGCGTAACATCTCGTCGTCCCCGCGGAAGGCGGGGACCCATACGCCGTGTACTCTCGACGGGACCCATGCCTCCCCACCTTCCTTCTTCATCACCACGGTGGTTATGGGACCCCGCCTTCGCGGGGACGACGTAACATCAAAAACCGGGAATCACCCATGGCCCTCGTCCTCAACGAAGAACAATCCATGCTGCGCGACAGCGCGCGCGGCCTCATCAGTGACAAGGCGCCGGTGTCGCATCTGCGGCAGCTTCGCGACTCCAAGGACGCCACCGGTTTCTCCCGCGATTTGTGGCGCAGCTTTGCCGAAATGGGATTTTCCGGCCTGCTGGTGCCGGAGGAGTTCGGCGGCAGCGGGCTCGGTTGCGTGGAAGCCGGCGTGGTGATGGAGGAGATCGGCCGCACGCTGATGCCGTCGCCGTTCCTGTCCACCGCGGTGCTTGCGGCATCGGCGCTGTCGCGCGGCGGAAGTTCGGCGCAAAAATCCGAGCATCTGCCGAAGATCGCCGACGGCTCGCTGCTGGCCGCGCTCGCGGTCGACGAAGGCGCCAAACACCGTCCGCTGCAGACAAAAATGCAGGCGGTGCGTTCCGGCAACGGGTTCAAGCTCAACGGCGCCAAGGCTTTTGTCGTCGACGGGCACACTGCCGATTTGCTGATCGTGGCAGCCCGCACTGCGGGCGCTGCCGGCGAGCGTGATGGACTGACCTTGTTCCTGGTCGATCCCAAGGCTAACGGCATCGAGACCGAGCGCACCGCGATGGTGGATTCGCACAACGCCGCGCGCATCGTGTTCGACAATGTCGAGGTCGATGCCGACAGCGTGCTCGGCGAAGTCGATCAGGGCGGCGCGATGCTGGAAGGCCTGCTCAATATCGGCCGGGGCGCGGTGGCATCGGAAATGGTCGGCGTAGCTGAGGAAGTGTTCGGCCGCACCGTCTCCTACTTGAAGGAGCGCAAGCAGTTCGGCAAACTGATCGGCGAATTCCAGGCGCTGCAGCACCGGGCCGCGCATCTTTATGTCGAGATCGAGATCACCCGCGCCGCCGTGCTGAAGGCGCTGCAGACGCTGGATGGCGATTTTGAAAATGCGGGAGCCGCGGTTGCGGTGGCGAAAGCGCGGGCCGGCTCGACCGCGACGCTCGCGGTTCAGGAAGGCGTGCAGATGCATGGCGGCATGGGCATGACCGACCAGTTCGACATCGGCTTCTTCATGAAGCGCGCGCGGGTCTGTCAGGAATTGTTCGGCGACAGCAACTTTCACGCCGACCAGCTGGCGAGGCTGAGGAGCTATTGAACGCCGCTGTCATCACCCGCGAAAGCGGGTGACCCAGTAAACGCAAACGTCAGAGTTTACTGGGTCGCCCGGTCAAGCCGGGCGATGACAGTTCGTGCTCACCGTATCGGCGGCGCGTACTGGATGCCGCCGGCGCTCCACAGCTGGTTGAGGCCGCGCGGGATGCCGAGCTTCGAGCCGGCGCCGACATTTCGCTCGTAGACCTCGCCGTA
>NZ_DASYMN010000054.1:0-11134 GCF_036009065.1 Bradyrhizobium sp.
GCGGACAGAGCGAGAGCTGGCCGGACCGGGGCCCCGGAACGGTCGATGGCCTGGTTGGTGGAGCGCCGGGAGGCGCTGCGCCTAGCCTTGGGCGCGCGCGGTGCCTTGCCGCGCGAGGTGGGTACGTTAATCCCGCCTCTAAGGGTGCCCGTTGGTGCCCTGGCGCCTCCCGCCGCTCCACCCCCTCGCTTGGGATCGCGAGGGACTGGCAAACCTCGGACGCTTTGCGCCGCGAGAACGCAGAAGTGTGGCTGTTTGAATCTGAGGATCAGATTTAGCACGAGATGCCGCAACACACGTAGCGTCATACGCGGGCTTGACCCGCGTATCCATCCCTCTTCGCAAGAGTCTTTCGAAGGGGATGGATTGCCGGGTCAAGCCCGGCAATGACGATTGTCTCATGTCCCGGGCGCGATGCAGCGCTCTTTGCGCTGCTTCGCAGAACCGGGACCGTCACGAACACCGGCGCTGCGTTAGGGCCCCCAGCTCTGCAGCGCATCGCTACGCGCTGCGCTGCGTCCGGGGCACGGCGCATTCAGACCTCTCGTCTGCTCAGAAACGCCAGCCGCTCGAACAGATGCACATCCTGCTCGTTCTTGAGCAGCGCCCCATGCAGCGGCGGGATCAGTTTGCGCGGGTCGCGCTCCCTGAGCATTTCCGGCGTCATGTCCTCGTTGAGCAGCAGTTTCAGCCAGTCGAGCAATTCCGAGGTCGATGGCTTCTTCTTCAGGCCGGGCACTTCGCGCACTTCGAAGAAGATGCGCAGCGCTTCCTGCACCAGCCGCTGCTTGATGCCGGGGAAATGCACGTCGACGATCCGGTTCATGGTCTCCTGGTCGGGAAATTTTATGTAGTGGAAGAAGCAGCGGCGCAGGAACGCGTCGGGCAGTTCCTTTTCATTGTTGGAGGTGATCATCACGATCGGGCGCAGTTTTGCTTTGATGTTCTCGCCGGTTTCGTAGACGAAGAACTCCATGCGATCCAGTTCGAGCAGAAGGTCGTTGGGAAATTCGATGTCGGCCTTGTCGATTTCGTCGATCAGCAGCACCGGCCGCTTGTCATGGGTGAAGGCGTCCCACAATTTGCCGCGCTTGATGTAGTTGCTGATGTCGGAAACGCGCTGGTCGCCGAGCTGGCTGTCGCGCAGCCGCGACACCGCGTCGTATTCGTACAGCCCCTGCTGCGCCTTGGTGGTGGACTTGATGTGCCAGGTCAGCAGCGGCGCGCCGATCGCCTTGGCGACCTCCTCGGCCAGCACGGTCTTGCCGGTGCCGGGTTCGCCCTTGATCAGCAGCGGGCGCTCCAGCACGATCGAGGCATTGACGGCGATTTTCAAATCATCGGTGGCAACGTAGTCTTTGGTGCCGGTAAATTTCATCGGAAAGTCTGCCTTGCTGTTTCTCTATTAAACACGAAACGACCGCCAGCGCGGCGGTCGTTTTCAGGATGAAGCCGGTCGTCAGGCGCGTCTGACCATCGAGATGATGACCAGAACGATCACGGCGCCGATGGCGGAATGGATAATCGCGGCGATGATGCCTCCGCCCAGAGTGATTCCGAGATACGGCAGCAGCCATCCTGCCACCACCGCGCCGACGATGCCGACGACGATATTTCCGAGCAGGCCGAAGCCGCCGCCCTTGACGATCAGGCCGGCGAGCCAGCCGGCGATGGCGCCTACGATCAGCCAAACGATAATGGAGTCCATGGAATTTCCCCCAGGTTTGAGACGGCAACGGCCCAACTTTAGTTGAAATAATACCGGGGTTCTAGGCCACTGGGGCAGACTTTACAGGATGCATGGCGGCTCCGCGCCTCTAAAAGCCGCGGTCCGGACCTGCGCCACAACCCCTTGACGGATGCCCTATCAAGAGCAAAGTGCTCGCCCATGTTCCTGCAATTCTTCACATCGCTGCGCGACGCCCAGGTCCCGGTGACCCTGCGCGAATACCTGACGCTGATGGAGGCGCTCAACGCCGACCTTGCCGAACAGACGGTGGAGAATTTCTATTATCTATCCCGGGCCTCGCTGGTGAAGGACGAGCGCAATCTCGACAAATTCGACCGCGTGTTCGGCACGGTGTTCAAGGGGCTGGAAAGCCTGCTCGACGCCATGGAGAAGGCGGACATTCCCGCCGAATGGCTGAAGAAGCTCGCCGAAAAATATCTTACCGAGGAAGAGAAGAAGCAGATCGAGGCGATGGGCTGGGACAAGCTCATGGAAACCCTGCGCGAGCGGCTGAAAGAACAGAAGGGCCGCCATCAGGGCGGCAACAAATGGATCGGCACCGCCGGCACCTCGCCGTTCGGCGCGCACGGCTACAATCCGGAAGGCATCCGCATCGGCCAGGAGAAGAACCGCAACTTTCGCGCGGTGAAGGTGTGGGATCGCCGGGAGTTCAAGGATCTCGACGGCAATGTCGAACTCGGCATCCGCAATATCAAGATCGCGCTACGCCGTCTGCGCAAGTTCGCCCGCACCGGCGCGGCGGACGAACTCGATCTCGACACCACCATCAAGGAAACCGCCAACCACGGCTATCTCGACGTCCATATGCGCCCGGAGCGGCGCAACGCGGTCAAGGTGCTGGTGTTCTTCGATATCGGCGGCTCGATGGATTCGCACATCGAGCAGGTCGAGGAATTGTTCTCGGCGGCCAAGACCGAATTCAAGCACATGGAATACTTTTACTTCCACAACTGCCTCTATGAGGGCGTGTGGAAGCAGAATCGCCGCCGCTTCACCGACCGCACGCCGACCTGGGACGTGCTGCATAAATACCCGCACGACTACAAGGTGGTGTTCGTCGGCGACGCGTCGATGAGCCCTTACGAGGTCATGGTGCCCGGCGGCTCGGTCGAGCACGTCAACGAAGAGGCGGGATCGGTTTGGCTGGAGCGCGTCACGCGGACCTATCCGCACGCGGTGTGGCTCAACCCGGTGGCGCAGCGGCACTGGGATTATTCGGAATCCACCACCATCATCCGCCGGCTGTTTTCGCAGCGCATGTATCCGATCACCATCGAAGGATTGGAGAGCGCGATGAAGGAACTGGTGCGGTGAACACTTGTCCCGGACGCGGTGCGGCATTCTTCATGCCGCTCCGCAGAGCCGGGACCCCGGTTAAACGCCATCGTTACCGGGACCCCGGCTCTGCAGCGCACCGCTCCGCGAAGGGCTACGCGCTGCGCTGCGTCCGGGGCACGAGTCAAGAGAGTTGGACAAAGGATCTTCAATGCCCCAGACCATCCACCGCGGCATCAAGGCGATGATCGACGAGGCCAATGCCGAGATCGAAACCGTGAGCGCGGCCGATGCCATCGCGGCCTACCACAGCGGCGCCGACAGCGAGGTGGTGATTGTCGATATCCGCGACCCCAGAGAGATCGAGCGCGACGGCAAGATCCCCGGCGCATTCTCCTGTACCCGCGGCATGCTGGAATTCTGGATCGACCCGCAAAGCCCCTATGCCAAGCCGATCTTCCAGGGCGACAAGAAATTCATCTTCCATTGCGCGGGCGGCCTGCGCTCGGCGCTCGCCGCCAAAACCGCGCAGGACATGGGCTTGAAGCCGGTCGCGCATCTCGGCGGCGGCTTTGCCGCCTGGCGCGACGCCGGCGGCCCGGTGGAAAAGTGGGAGCCGAAGAAGGCGAAGGGTTAGTTTCGTCATACGCGGGCTTGACCCGCGTATCCATCACTCTTCGAGAAGACTCTTTCGAAGAAGATGGATTGCCGGGTCAAGCCCGGCAATGACGGGAGTGTGGGGGAGATTGCATAATGACATCCACCGACGATCCGCTTGTCTCGACCGATTGGCTCGCCGCCCATATCGACGACCCCAAAGTTCGCATCGTAGACGCGTCGTTCAAGCTGCCCGGCGTCATGCCGCTGCCGATCGATGATTATCTCGCCGCCCATATTCCGGGTGCGGTATTTTTCGACGTCGACGCGGTTTCCGATCACTCGGTGCCGCTGCCGCATATGTATCCGGACGCCGCCCAATTCGCGCGCGATGTCGCAGCGCTCGGCATTTCCAGCGGCGACACCGTGGTGGCCTATGATTCCGGTGGCTGGGTTGCGGCACCCCGCGCGTGGTGGATGTTTTTGTCGTTCGGGCATGGCAACGTCAAAGTGCTCGATGGCGGTCTGAAGAAGTGGGAAGCCGAGGGTCGTCCGACGCATTCGGGCAAGGTGACGCCAAAACCCGGGAAATTTCAGGCAAAGCTCGATCCGAATTTCGTCCGCAGCAAGCAACAATTGGTCGCCAACCTGGACACGCATGCGGAACAGCTGATCGATGCGCGTCCGCGCCCACGCTTCGAGGCCACGGTGGCTGAGCCGCGACCGGGTCTTCGCGGGGGACACATCCCCGGCAGCCGCAACGTTCCCTATGCCGAATTATTCGACGCCAAGACCGGCGCGATGAAGCCGCTGGGCGACCTGCGGCAGATTTTCAACGGCGCCGGCGTCGAACTGACAAAACCGGTCGTGACGACGTGCGGCTCCGGCGTATCGGCCGCAGTGCTGACGCTCGCGCTGTATCGGCTCGGCGTGCGCGGCACGGCGCTTTACGATGGCTCGTGGTCCGAATGGGGCCTGCCCGATGGGCCTCCGATTGCGACCGGACCGGCCTGAAGAGGTCACGGAAAATTGCTGCGGCCCGGGGTGGTGTGTGCAGTGCGAACCACAATTTAGGCTTTACACGGGAGCACATTCGGCGGCAGCCGCCGCGGCGCGTGCCAGGACGACAGGTCATGCGAACCAGCTATCGTTTTTCCTTACTGCTGATCGCCGGGATGGCGGCGATCACAACCGGTGTCGACCCGATGGCGGCTGAATCGTTTGAAACGCTGGCGACGTCGGCCAGCAAACCCGTGGCGCTTGGCGCCGGGCCGGTGGCCGTGACCCTTGCGCCCGTGGCGGGGAGCGCTGCATCGCTATCCGCACGGGTCGCGACCGCGCGGCAGGGCCGCAAGGTGTACCTCGTTGCAAAGGGGCTCGGCACCAACGAGCAGCCGGAGGCGGTTTATCAGGTCTACCTTGCGCTGCCGGAGGGCGTCGCCCCGAACCCCGATGGACCTCACTATGTGGGTTCGCTGAATTTCTTCAATGCCGCGCGCTATAGCGAGGAAAAGGCAGGGCGGGATCCGCGCTTTTTCAGTTTCGACGTCACGAACTTGCTCAAGACCTTGCAATCCGGCAGGTCCTCGGGCGACCTCGCCACCGTGACCATCGTTCCGATGTCTGCTCCCCGTGCCAGCGCCAAGCCTGTGATTGGCGAAATCGCATTGGTCGAGCAATAAAACTTGCTCTATCGCGAATTTGGACCCGGTCTGAAATTTTAGTAAAACAATTAAAGATTGTATTTTGTTGTGCAGCCGTCTGCGCTGCGGTAAGCTTGCCGTGATTTCATAATGTCATTTGCAAGGAGGTAGTCGTGACGAAACTTTCTCGTCGTAATCTCGTCGCCGGGGGGCTTGCAGGAGCAGGCGCAAGCATATTTCCGGGTTTCATCAAGGAAGCCAACGCCGCGACCGTGACGCGGTTCAACCTGGCATCGCCGAACGGCCAGGCCATGCTCAAGAAATACGCCCAGGCAGTGAAGCTCATGATGGCGCTGCCGCCGTCAAATCCGCTGAGCTGGACCTTCCAGTGGTATACCCACGCGGTTCCGACCAACACCACCAAGGCGGCCGCGATCGCCTCGATCTTCGGGCCAAATCCCTCGCCGCAGAAGGCGCTGGCAACGGCGATGTGGAACACCTGCCAGGCGCATTTCAATCCGGCCGACGAGCCGTACTTCCTTCCCTGGCACCGGATGTATGTCTGCTATTTCGAGCAGATCATTCGACAAGTGCTGCGCGACGCGACCTTCTCGCTGCCGTACTGGAATTATTCGGTGCCGGCCGGTTATCCGCTTCCAAAAGAATTCCGCATGCAGAACGATCCCTTGTGGGGGCCGCTGTTCCGGCCCAACCGCAGGGCCGTCGTCAATGCAGGCCAGCCGATCTTCAACGGGATCGGCGTTGCGATGGACCTCAGTCCGACAAGCGCGCTTTCCCAGCCCACCTATCTGCCGGCCGGCGTTGCGCCGGGCTTCAATCAGGCACTCGACCAGGGTCTTCACGGCAACGTGCACGTCTTCGTCGGCAACGGGCAGGGCATGGGGTCGGTGCCGTGGGCCGCGAACGATCCGATCTTCTGGATGCATCACTGCAACATCGACCGCATCTGGGTGAGCTGGAACAACTCCGGCCACGTAAATCCCGTGACGGCGGCCTGGCTGAACAAGGTATTCGTATTTGCCGGCCCCAACGGACAGGGGGTCAAGGCGGTCGTGAAGGATTATACCAACACCAAGAAGTGCGACTACAAATACGACCAGCTGATCGGTGCGCCGCTGCTTGTCGCCGCCGCCACGTCGCCCAGCGCCGCCGCGGCCGCGCCTGCAACGACGGTGGCGAAGTCGCAAGCCGGGCCGATTGCTCTCGGCGCGGCGCCGGTGCGGGTGAATGTGCAGGCTGCGGCATCACCAGCGGCTGCCGCACCGGGCGCGACGCCGCTCGCAGCCCGGCTGTCCGCGCTGCCTGAGAACCGCCGGCTCTATCTGGTCATCAGCAATATCAAGGCCGATGCCCCGCCCGAGACGGTCTATCGTGTCTATCTCGATCTGCCCGAGGGCAATGCCCCGTCGGATCCGATCAACAGCAACTATGTCGGGTCATTCAATTTCTTCGACGCGGTCCCGCATGGTGACGATCATTCGCAGCACGGCTCGAAGCCGGTCAGCTTCGATGTTACGAACGTCGCGGCGAACCTCGACGCCAGAGGGCTGCTGAAGGCCGATCACACGGTGACGATCGTGCCGTCAGGCGACCCCGCGCCGGACGCCAAGCCGGTCGTCGGCGATATCTCGTTCGTCGAGCAGTAGGAGCGCCGGGGCAAACCGACTTGCCGAGCTGAAATGCGGCCGCGGGCCTAGCGCGTGATGAATTTAGGTTGAAGCGGCTTCTTTACCTCTCCCCGCAGGGGAGAGGTCGAAGCCGGAGCGCAGCGAAGGCTTCGGGGTCTTTCCCCGCGTTCGGTCTCGCTGAAAGTCCCCTCACCGGATCGCATCTGCGATGCGATCCGACCTTTCCCCTGCGGGGAGAGGTGACCTGAACGTCATGGCGATCCGACCTACAGCCATCATGCTCTAGCTGCCGAACGGGTTCGCAGGTTGCTGCGGCGCCGGAGGTGCGGTGCGGGCGCGCTGCGCAATCCTGCGCCGCTTGGTAGCGCGCTTGGTCTGGGCGGATTTCTTGCGCACGGCGGGGGCGAGCTTTGACGGCGCGGGCGTTTCAATGGTCACGGGCGGGCCGCCGAGGGTGGCAATCCTGGTTTGCGCGATGCCGATGCTGTCCTCAAGCGGCGCGGTTGCATGCTCCGGCGTAGTCACGGGGGCCGGATTCGGCTCGGTCGGTGTCATCTCGGCGACCGCCGCGACTGTTGTCTCGACGGGTGGCGACGGCGCCTCGGTCTCCGCCGGTGCCTCGGCCGGAACCGGTGTTTCGGTTGCGGCAATTTCGGGCGTGGGCGTTTCGGAGTGTGATGAACTTTCCGCCGGTGTTGCGAGGTCGGTCAGCGCCGCGATCTGGTCGGGCCCGGATGCGGGCTTCTCCGGCTCTGCCGGCGCCGCGCCGATCCCCGCTTGATCCTGTGCGTAGTCCGATGTCGCCAGCTTTGCGGCGGCCTGATCCAACGCCGGCGGTTCGACGGCCAGCATCGCCAGCGTCGGCTTGGCGTCGCTCTGCCGTGCAAATATCGTCTCCGGCGGCCCGCGCCGCGAGGGGATGCTGGCAAATTCCTGGTGCGCCGCGCGCAGTAGGGCCGCCGCGCCGAGGCCGAAAATCAGCATCGATATCGCCAGCACGATTGCGCCGAGCAGGAAACGGAAGCCGGGAAGCATGAAATGGGTTCCGTCTTCGCCGGGATGTCCGCGAAGGCCTTCAGGGAACGCGGTGACGACAGGACCGCCCAGCTCGGCGCCAGAAGGCAGCGAATCAAGCTGATTCGAGAATAACCGTAACCTCTCGGCCAGGATCATTACAAATCCAGCGTTTGACCCGTTGGCGACGCCTTTTTGCCAATGCGGCATCTTGGCCACGCCGGTCCGGGGCGTGATAATATCTCGGAATCGCGGCCAAATTCGCAGATTTGTCTTGAATGCGCCGCTATCCTCCGTCATCTGGCCGTTAACGATCCGGTGTCGGCTTGGGATTATACAAGGGCGATGATGATCAAACGAATTCTGACCATTTTGGCGACCGTCGCGGCGGGCGCGGCGGGAACCTCGCTTGCGCTGGCGCAGGTTTATCCGCAGGCCCCCGGATCCGGCTATTCCCGCGACCCAAATTATCCGCCCGGCGGCTATCCGGCTGGTCAGCGCGATGCCCGCGAAGTGCCGGCGGATTTCGACGCGCTGGAAGACGATGAAGTCCAGCGCGGCCCCGGTTCCACCGCGCTGTCCCCGCCCGGCCCAATTCTGTCGCCGGCCGATCCGCGCTACGGCCGCCCCGTCGGCGCTCCGGTCTATTCCGACCGCGCGGTGCCGCAGGGTCCGATCCTGTCTCCGGACGATCCGCGCTATGGCCGTCTCGATGGACCGCCGCCGGTGATCTATTCGGACCGTCCGGGTGCGCCGCCGCAGCCGATTTATTCGGACCGCGGCGGCGACAACCGCATTCCCGGGTCGGGCTTCATCTATCCGAACGAGGACCGCGCGTTGCGGCCGCCCGAGGCCATCGGCCCGCCCGGCGCCGTCACCGGTTCGGTGCAGCCGCCGCAAGCAGGGGACGGCAGGCCGATGGTGCTGTCCGCGCTGCCGCCCGACGAACAGCCCGAGGTTGGTCCCGCGCAACTGCCGCCGAACCTGCGCCGCCAGGAAGTGAATTTCGCCACCAAGGAGCCGGCGGGTACGCTGATCGTCGATACTCCCAACACCTACCTTTATTACGTGCTTGGTGGCGGGCGTGCGATCCGCTACGGGGTCCGCGTCGGCCGTGACGGCTTTACCTGGACCGGCACGCAAAAAATTTCGCGCAAGGCGGAATGGCCGGATTGGCATCCGCCGACTGAGATGATCGAGCGCCAGCCCTATCTGCCGCGCTTCATGGCCGGCGGTCCCGGCAACCCGCTCGGCGCCCGCGCGATGTATCTCGGCTCTACCGTCTATCGCATCCACGGCACCAACCAGCCGTCGACCATCGGCAAGTTCGTGTCCTCGGGCTGCATCGGCATGCTCAATGAGGACGTCTCGGACCTGTTCGAACGCGTCAAGGTCGGCACCCGCGTGGTGGTGTTGCCCGGCGGCGCTCCGCCGACATCGACTGCGACAGCCTCGGCGCAGCCGATGCCCGGCCCGAACGCCGGCGCACTGCCGCCGATGTCCGGGGCTCCGGGTACGGGGCCGACGGTGGTGCCGCCGCTGCCCGCTCCGGTGACGGTGCGATAGGACTAAGCCAACCGTCTCACCGGCTCGCCCTTGAGCCACGCGCCGATGCCCTCGACCATCTGTCGATAATGGTTGCGAAAACCTTCCTCGGTGACATAGCCGAGATGCGGGGTCAGCACGATGTTGTCGAGCTTGCGGAACGGGTGATCGACCGGGAGCGGCTCGACCGAAAACACGTCGATCCCGGCGCCGGCGATCTTCTGGTGCTGCAGGGCTTCCAGCAGTGCGGCTTCATCCACGATCGGTCCGCGCGCGGTGTTGACGAGGTAGCTGGTCGGCTTCATCCGCGCCAGATCCTCGCGTCCGACCAGCCCGCGTGAGCGCTGGCTCAGCACCACATGGATGGTGACGATGTCGGCGGCGGAGAACAACTCTTCCTTGCTGGCATAGCCGACGCCGACTTCCTTGCAGCGCTCCGGCGTCAGGTTCGGGCTCCATGCGATCACGTTCATGCCAAAGGCTTGCGCAAGTTTTGAGACCTTGCTGCCGAGTTTTCCGAGGCCGAGCACGCCCAGCGTCCGGCCCTCGATCTCCAGGCCGACGAATTTCTGCAAGCGCTCGCCGGCATGCATGCGCGCGCTTTCGCGGCCGATATTGCGGGTCAGTTCGAGAATGATGCCCATGGTAAGCGGCGCGGTGGGATCGCGGCCCCATTGCGTCCCGCACAGCACGACGTTGTGCTCTTTGGCGGCATCCAAATCGATCGCCGCATTGCGCATGCCCGAGGTGATCAGCAGCTTCAGATTGGGCAATGCCGCGAACAACGCGCGGGGAAACGGCGTGCGCTCGCGCATCGCGCAGATGATCTCAAAATCCTTCAGGGCACTGGCGGCAGCCTCGGTGGAGGCGAACGGCTCGTTGAATACGGTGACATCGACGCGGTCCATAAGCTGCGACCAGTCGGCCACCTTCGTGGAGAGGTTCAGGTAGTCGTCGGTAATTGCACAGCGCAGCCGCGTCATGGCGAAGTCCATCCATCGGGGTGGTGGCAGCGGGAAGCGCTGCCTCGGGATGGAGCATGGTCGCGCGCAACGCCGGCGCGCGCAAGCGCCCGCCCGCTAAATACGCGTGAGATCAGGTCGAATGCAGGTTCGAGGAGGGCACGTGCTTGGCGCGCCAGGCGGGACCGGGGCCGCGCATGTAATGCTGTTCCGGCCGATAGGGATGGAACGCCGCGACGATGAATTGATGCCAGAACTCGCGGATTTCGCCAACCAGCCCAAGCTGGCGAGTCTGGCTCTCTGGTGACTGGGATGAGGACGAAGATACGATGGTTGCCATGGCGCGTTTCTGCCGGTTGCCCGGCGATTTCCCTATGCGAAAATCGCCCCAAACGTTGCAAGGGCAGTCTTGGCGGGATTGATTAAAAAGCTGTTTTTATTGTCCGGACCGGCCGAGTGGCCGTTGTTAGGCTTGCTAAATTGTTAAGGCCGGTTGCCCTTTTGCAACAGCGCCGCTACATCAGCGCCAGCAAATCTCCACACATCACGGGTTTTCAAGGAACACGATGGCGCGCCAGTTCGTCTATTTCATGCAGGGTCTGTCCAAGACCTATCCGGGCAACCGCAAGGTGCTCGATAACGTCCATCTGTCGTTCTATCCCGACGCCAAGATCGGCGTGCTCGGCGTCAACGGCTCCG
>NZ_DASYMN010000055.1:0-2751 GCF_036009065.1 Bradyrhizobium sp.
CCTCCAGGTAGGGGAATCGCATGTGCATGAACAAATAAGGAATCGCCGACGGTTTTGGTCGATATGTTCGTCCAACGATTCACCTTTGTTCACGCTTCGATTCACACATGCGATTACCCTGCCCCTCCAGGGGAGGGTAAGAGAAGCCTATCGCGCCAGCCACGCCGCGACGCGCTTTTGTGAATCGGCGCGGGCGTCGGGATCGCCGCCGAGATGGCCGCGCTCGGGTACGCCGGCATCGGTTCCGGCAATTGCGTGAAGCGGAAGATTGGCGCGGTCGAAGTCGTGGGCCGCCCCGGGATAGACCACGATCCGCGCCAGCGCGCTGCGTCCCCGCGCGCCCTCGACCATCTGCCGGCAAGCCGACGGCGAACTGACGTCGTCGCTGGCGCCGATCAGCAGCAAGGTCGGCACCCGCGCGCTCCAGCCGAGGCCGGACGAGATGCGGCAGTCCGGATAGAACGCCACCGCCGCGCGGAAATCCGGCTCGGCCCTGCGCGACGCCAGTTGCGGCCGCACCGCCCACAGCACCGCGCTTGCGCCGTGCTGCCAGCCGATCAGGCTGATGCGGTCCTGCGACACCCAAGGCTGGTGCAGCAGCCATTGCCGCGACGCCATGATATCGGCGACGCGCTCGCGGCGGGCCTGCACGCGGCGCTCCTTGACCCGGCATTGCGGGCCGAGTTCGCGCGAGCCAAAACTGTCGGGCAGCAGCACGGCGTTGCCGTCCTTCAGCAACTGCTCGGCCCAGTCGCGATAGCGCGGCTGGATCTGGTCGGACTGTGCGTTCAATCCGCCGCAGCCATGCAGCGCGATCACGGTGGGGAAAGGACCTGCGCCGTCGGGTTTGAACAATTGCGCGTGCAGCGTGCCGCTGTTTGAGGGAATGTCGACCTGTTGCGGCGCGGCCGGCTGCGCTGCGCCGGCGGCAAATGTCGCCGTGAGAAACGCCAGGGATGAGAGCGTCGCAAGCAGGCGCATCGCGTTCCGCCTAAACCACGGTGCCGGAAACCCCGCCCCGCGGGACGAATCTATCATGCGTCACGAACGCAATTCATCACAAATCGGTGGGTTTGACGACAGGACGCCGAACCTTATCTATGTTAGGTAACATATGAATCCAGCAACCCGCCGTGACGACGGCCGGGAACGATTTAAGGACTTTAGCTGTGCTGAATAAATTCGGTCCCTCGGGCCATGGCGAAGCCCAGGCGCAATATCTGGATGGCGATTTCCGCGTGATCTCGCCGGGGACCTATGTGCGCTGCGCCGTCACCGGCGTGCAGATTCCGCTCGACGAGCTGAAATACTGGAGCGTCGACCTGCAGGAGGCCTACGCGGTTCCCTCGGCGGTGCTGCAGCGGCATTTTCCCGGCGCGCTGAAGGCAAAGGGTTGATTGTAAAGTGGGCAAGGCGCTCTTCGCGCCCACCATTTCAAATTGTTGACCTTGCACTGGTTATGGTGGGCACGCCATCGGGTGCGTTCGCGCCCGCCGGTTTTGCCCACCCTACGATCTGAATTTCTTCGCGCGCGACTTGAACAGCCGGTCGGTCACAAACCTCTGCAATTTCGCTTCATCATCGAACCGCAGCGTCACCGCGAACGGCACGATATCCCGTGCCGCCGGCATAAGTTTCCCGCCGTTGCTTAGCCGCGCCAGATCCTTTTCCGTCGTCACCAGCGTCAACCCGTCGCGTTTCGCCGCGGCTGTCAGCGCCTCGATTTCGCTTTCCGAAAACGCGTGATGATCGGCGAACGCCTGCTCCGTCACGACTTCGACGCCGCTCATGCGCAGTGTCCTGAAAAACTTGGCCGGATCGCCGATGCCCGCGAACGCCAGCACCCGCCTGCCGCGCAGCGCCGCGACGGAAGCCCCGCTTGGCTTCAGATGCGCGTGCAGCACCAATCCGCCTTGTGCGGCGATGGCGGCCGCGACCGTGTCGGCGGCGATGCCATCGCCGACGATGATGAGCGCGTCGGTGCGGGCTAGCTGCGGCGGCAGCGGCGCGCGCAGCGGACCTGCGGGAAACACGCAGGCATTGCCGAGCCCGCGGTCGCCGTCGATCACAATCAGCGAGGCATCCTTGGCAATCGCCGGATTCTGAAAACCGTCGTCCATCAGGATGACGCTGGCGCCCTGCGAGCGCGCCAATGCGACGCCATCAGCACGCTCGCGGGCGACCACGACGGGCACCGCCCAAGCCATCATCAGCGGCTCGTCGCCGACATCGATCGCCGCATGCCGGTCGGGATCGACCTTGATCGGGCCGCGCAGTTTTCCGCCGTAGCCGCGGCTGAGCACGATCGGCGCCTCGCCGGTGTCGCGCAGCAAATTGACCAGCGCCAGCACCGCCGGGGTCTTGCCGGCGCCGCCGACATGATAGTTTCCGACGCAAAGCACGGGAATGCCGGCATCGATCCCTCCGCGCGCCAGCCGCCGCGCCGCCACTGCGCCATAAACCGCGCCCAGCGGCATCAGCAACCGCGATGCCAGCGATGGCGGCCGATACCAGAAGACCGGCTCATGCATTCGCCGCTCCCGCCTCGAGCCGCAACTGCAGCAGATACGGCTCCAGTTCTGCAAGCGTGCGCCCCAGCGCGCCGCCGAGCTGATCGACCACCTGCCCGGCAGCCTCGACCGATACCTGCCGCGCAGCGGGGTCGGCCAGCCATTGCCTGATCTGCTTCACCAGCGCCTGTTGCGCGTCAGCATGTTTCGCGCCGCCGGCGGCGTCGAGCGCATCGTAAAC
>NZ_DASYMN010000056.1:0-16743 GCF_036009065.1 Bradyrhizobium sp.
GTGAATCCGTCGAGACGGCCGATCACATGGCCTTCTACGATCACTTCGCCGGTCTTGCCGATTTCCGTATTCAACATGGTGTTTTCCCGCAGGCGGCGCATCAATACACTGGTCCGGCGATCAACGAAACGCTCCGTGAGCTTTTCGTGCAGCGCATCGGACAATTTATTTTCGACCTCGCGCGAAATGCCCTGCCAATGCTCCGGGTCAGCCAGCCAATCCGGACGATTTGCCACAAAGGTCCAGGTGCGGATTTGCGCGATCCGGTGCGACAAGGTGTCAATATCGCCGTCGGTGCGGTCGGCCTGATCGACTTGCGCTGCAAACCAGGCGTCCGGGATCCTGCCCTTCTGCATCAGGAAGCCGAACAGCGTGGTGACCAGTTCGGCATGCGCGGCCGGCGCGATCTTGCGGTAGTCCGGGATCTGGCAGGCATCCCACAGCCGTTCCACGGCGGCCGCGCCATGCGCCATGTCGCGCACCTCGCCATCGCGCGCGGCGTGATCGAGCACGCGCAGATCTTCCGCGATCGGCGCCCGCGTGAGCGCCTCATGTGTCGGCGTTTGCGCCAGCGACACCTGCAGCGCGCCGAGCGAGGAGAAATCCAGTTTTGAATTACGCCACTGCAGCACCTTGACGCTGTCGAAGGTGTGGTTCTGCAGCGCGTTGACCAGTTCAGGCTCGAACGGCGCGCAGCGGCCGGTGGTGCCAAACGTGCCGTCGCGGGTGGCGCGTCCGGCGCGGCCGGCGATCTGCGCGAATTCCGAGGGATTGAGGCGGCGGAATTGGTAGCCGTCATATTTGCGGTCGGAGGCAAAGGCGACGTGATCGACGTCGAGATTGAGGCCCATGCCGACGGCGTCGGTCGCGACCAGATAATCAACGTCGCCGGACTGGAACATCGCCACCTGCGCGTTGCGGGTGCGCGGTGACAGCGATCCCAGCACCACTGCGGCGCCACCATGCTGCCTGCGGATCAGTTCGGCGATGGCGTAAACCTCATCCGCGGAGAATGCGACGATCGCGGTGCGGCGCGGCTGCCGGGTGAGCTTGCGGTCGCCGGCGAATTCAAGCTGCGACAGCCGCGGACGGGTGACGATGCCGGCGCCCGGCAGCAGCCGCTCGATGATCGGGCGCATGGTGGCGGCGCCCAGCAGCAGCGTTTCGTCGCGGCCGCGGCGGTGCAGGATGCGGTCGGTGAAGACGTGGCCGCGCTCCAGATCGGCGGCGATCTGGATTTCATCGACGGCGAGAAACGACACGTCGAGATCCCTTGGCATCGCCTCCACGGTCGAGACCCAGAACCGCGCTTTCGGCGGTTTTATCTTTTCTTCGCCGGTGATCAGCGCGACGGAATCCACCCCCGCGCGATCGGCGATCTTGTTGTAGACCTCGCGCGCCAGCAGCCGCAGCGGCAGGCCGATGACCCCTGAGGAATGCGCGAGCATCCGCTCGATCGCAAGATGGGTCTTGCCGGTGTTGGTGGGCCCGAGCACCGCGGTGACGCCGCTGCCTGGGGCCCTGCCGTTCGAGAAACCGGGCGGTGAAGACGAAAAGGCCATGTTACCAGGGGGTTTCCGCGTCGCGTGCGGGTCAGGATTGTTTCACAATGCGACGCCTTGAAGGTCGGGATTTAAGCCTTGGAACGGTTACGGAACGAAACGCGCCCGAATCGCTGACTCCGATTCGTCCGCGTCCGAAGACCGCAACATGCAGCGTTGATAGTCACGGGCCGGCACTAGATCAAGTTGGACTCCGCAGCCTATGGGAGCGGACCAGCGTCCATTTGTTAATTGCAGGAGTCGAATCAGAAGCGGGTGAGAGTCAAGCGAAGACTTGTACCGTGTCCCGGGCGCGATGCGGCACGCCGCTCTTCGCGGCGTGATGCTTCGCAGAACCGGGACCCCGGTTATCTCCGACAACGCTAGCCGCGACAAACCGGGGTCCCGGCTCTGCGGTGCGCCGCCATAGCGCGTCGAAGACGCGCGTAAACGCGCTTATGGCAAAAGCTACGCGCTGCACCGCGTCCGGGACACGAGATCATTGCGTCTTGGCGACGCGCGGCGGGGTCGCCTGCGTCACGAACTGCGTCGCCTCCAGCACGCCCATGCCGAACGGGGTCGGGATCATCATGCGGAACGGCACCAGGATACGGGTTCCGGCGATCGGCGCGAACCAGGCTTCGATATTGCGCTGGGAGGCGAGCCATTTGATCGCGGCGCGATCGGGGATGTAGCCCGCGACCGGCGTGAAATACACCGCGCACACCACGACGGGCCCGGAATAGCCCTTCTCGGCCTTCACGCGCTCCATGCGCTTGTAGTCGAGCTTCAGCTCATAGCGCATGCGGCCGTCGAAAATCGCGCCTCCGGTGCGGCAGGCTTCGGGGCCGAGCGGATCGGCCGTGCCGGGGACGCGCAGCAGCGACCCGGTCATCGGATCCGAGACGCCACGCCGATGCGCGTCGGTGACGGGGATGCGGTCCGGATCGACCGGCGGCTCCGGATCGATGGAGAATTCCTTGATGTTGCCGGCGTTAAGCGACATCCGGATGGTTTCGGATTTCTTCGAAAGCACGGTGGCGGAATAGACCTGCGGGACCAGCGCGCCACCCACGATGCGGCCCTGCGAGCCCCCGGTGCCCGAACCGGAGGCAAAGGCCTTGAGCAGGCCGGAGGTGCCGCCGCTGGCGGAGGCCGAATACTGGTCATCTGATATATCGACCACCCAGGAGCCTTTGCCGACGGGCAGGCCGGCCAGCGTCACCTCATAGCGCGCATCGAGTTTTCCTTGCGCCGCCGCCGGCGCGCTTGGCAGCAGCGCGAGGCCCGCGAGAAGCGCGAAACTTCGTAGGGTGGGCAAAGCCGCCCTTGCGCCGTGCCCACCAATGCTCGTTTTCGTCATTCCGGGACGCGCTCTTCGTGCGGACCCGGAATCCAGAAGTCGGATATCACCTCTGGATTCCGGGTTCGACGCCTCGGACGGCGCTTCGCGCCGACCTGACGGCGTCGCCCCGGAATGACGATCCGATACCGGCCAGGGCACGATCATGCCGATACGCTTCACGAAAGGGCCGCCCTGCGGTTGGTTGGTTGCCGGTTCCGGCAATCGTTCTGTCATTTAAGCAAAAACATCCGGGAAACAACGCGTTGGCGCGTTTTTGAGGCAAATCGAAAGGCCCGCAAGCGCGCCACCGCAAAAATCTTCAGGTACCGCATGATGTCGGCAGCGAATACGCCGTTTATATGGTTGGCGCGGCTTAAAAAATCGGCCTTTCGGCAGGCCGCGGCGGCGGCCGGCATGCGGCCCGCGTTCTTGACGCAGGAGGGCGCTTTGCCTATACGTCCGCGGTTCCTGAAAGGATCAGATTTTCAACCCCCGCTGCCTTGCGCCTTCACCGGCTGCGGCTTGCGGGAGACCAGAGGATTTCGACGATGGCGCGGCGCTGCGAACTGACGGCCAAGGGCCCCCAGGTGGGCCACACGGTGAGCCACTCCAACATCAAGACCAAGCGCAGGTTCCTGCCGAACCTGTGCAACGTTACCTTCATCTCCGACACGTTGGGCCGCAACGTCCGCCTGCGCGTCTCGACCAATGCGCTGAAGAGCGTCGATCATCGCGGCGGGCTGGATGCGTTTTTGATCAAGGCCAAGGGCCCGGAGCTGTCGCCGCGGGCGCTGGAGCTGAAGCGGGCGATTGAGAAGAAGAAGGCGGGGGCGGAAGCGAAGGCGGGGTGAGCTTTCGTTCGAAGCCGGGTTGGCGGTGGAGTTTTGATGGCCGGGTCGAAAGACCCGGCTCTTGCGTTTAGGAGAGCGAAAAGATCGGCGCGCCGAGTGGGGTTGGCTCCCTCGCTATCAACCGCGACGCGAAAGACGCTTCGAGGGCTGTCGGGTAAATCGAAGGTCCGCGGCTGTATTCATTCCAAGCCGCCACATGCGATCAGTCCACATTCGACCACAGAAGACATTAACATCGTCACGATCACGTTCAATCCAAGCTGCCCCTCGAAATTTGCTGTCGTCACTTACTACATCCGTTTCATTAGCTTGCTCGAAAACATAAGCGAGACCATGCCTCCCACCTTTTCCGCGAAACGGTTCAACAATTAGCGTTTTTGATTCATTGATTGGTCCGGTCGCTGCGGGATTCCACAATTCCATTTCGATTTCAGCCCATGACTGCCTGATGCGCGCACGCATTTTATAAGTACCAAATTCAGGCAAAAGAGATTCGTTTCCACGAAAATCTAGCGGAGGAGCATCGCCTTTTGCCGACTTCAGCAAGGCGTCTATGCGCGGAAAGTTTGACTTTAGCTCGACATCCCAATCGCCGTTTAGGTCTGGATAGATCCATTCGTTCAGTTTGGGCACCCATCTCCAAATAGTGCGCCAAGCTGGAGTGATAAAAACAAGCATAAAAATAAATTGCACAATCGCGACGGTAAGACTTAGGCCCGCCGTTAGACCTATTCCTTCAAGCAGCGCTCTTGAGGAATTCACGCCCAAAACGACCATCAGGGTCAACCAAGCGATGATCGCTACCAATAACCTGATCGGGCACAATTTGAACATATCATGAACATAAGTTAAATTACAGTCAGAATCAACTAGAATGCGATTCGCGTCCTCCCAATCAACGTGACGGGTGTGAGATGAAATTCTTGGCCAGTGCGCAGCTGTTGTTTATCGGGTTGCGCGATACAAAAAGCTACCATCAGGCACTACAAGTGCCATCGCAAAAGAGGGCCAAGCTGCTCGAAGCACAACGCCTGATCCGTCAAAGGATTCGCGACAGTGCGGCGCGTATTCGTACCGAAGATAGATTTTGGGACCGTAATTCTGCTGCTCATCGAACATATCGAGTGCGGCCCGATGTCATGCCAAAGTTTTTCACACAAGGGTCTGTCGCTTATGATCTCTTGATCGATCCGGTACATAAGCCTCTCCAGCAGCTTGACCTAGACGACGGCATGTATGTTGGCGTGGATTATTTGGAGAATGGGCAGCCTTCCTTGGTTGCAAGAGCTCTCTTTCAGCTAGTCGAAGACGCCGTGGCCTCGCTTTGCGAAGAACGAGGGTGGGAGCTAGACAAGACTAAGGAAACCTGTGTTCGGATAAAATTAGATGACGATAGTCACATCGACATTCCGATTTACTCCGCGCCGCGGGGTCGGATGATCGCAATGGATTCAATTTCGATCCAAGCGCGCGCCGACGCCGTTCTCAAGAGGGCTGGCCACGAGTACCCTCGTCTTCCTTCTAATCAGATCATGCTCGCACATAGAAACGGGGGATGGGACCAATCGGACCCGTTAGCTCTTCATGATTGGGTTGGTGGATGCGTCGAGCGATATGGCGAGTTGTTCCGCCGGGGCTGTAGGTACGTCAAGGGCTGGCGCGATTACAGATGGCCCACAGGTTGCCTTACATCGATCATCATCATGGCTGCCATCGTCGAAACGTTGGAAGACATGAACGGTAGCCACCGTAATCTCGATGATGATCAATTGGTCTACGAAATTGCCCGCCGTCTTCCCAGTGTGTTTGAGAAAGATATCTGTAATCCTGCTTTTCCCGGCAAGGCCAAAATCCTCAATGAATGGTCATTGGAAGAACGGCGAGAAATTGTCCGGGCAGCGCAAGCTTTCGCTGAGCATATGTACGACGCGCTGAGAGGCACTGGTGTGGCTGAATTAGTCGTCGAGGCACTGCGTCGGGCTTTTGGCGAGCGGATTCCAAACCGTCCCGATGCGGTGAAAATAGCTCCACCGATTGCGGCAACAGTTGCAGCCGAGGCTGCGGCAATTGTGCCCGCTCCAAGAGTCACTGCATCTACGTCGGGGTAAGTTCTTCTTGGACGATCCTTTGTGGAAGATCGATGCAACTTTGAAGGCGAAAGGTTTTTCGCTTTCCAGACCCCCTTCCACCTACAGGGGGCCGATTTCCCTTCATGGAAACAAGGCTGAAGTAGAAATTAAGATTCCGGATGTCACATTTGTCGAGATGCCTGAACTTCGGTTGGTCGACAGCTCAGGGATACCTCTCAAGAACCTAGCGCACTTAAATCGAGACGGCACTATCTGCTATGTTGGCGAGGGGGATTTACCCTTAGATCTTTACAATCCCGGCGAATCAATCCTCCGAGTTTTACGGGAAGCAGAAATAACACTGGAGCGATCTTTTGGTGGGGCGATAACGGCAGAGTACGAAGCCGAATTAGAGTCGTATTGGCAGGGTGACTTCATTCATTTCGCCTTACCCGTCGTCCAATCAAGCAAGATTGAGAATGCAGATATCATCGACCTCGGCACATCAGAAGATGCGCGTTATGTGTTAGTTCCAACGGGTGGATGGCAGAACATCAACCCTCGCTCTCGAAGAGAGGTCACGATTCTCTCCTTCAGGCACAAGCTTAAACACACGAATTCGTTCAAATCCGAAAATCTTGCTGGCGTGATAGATTGGCTTGAAGCGCAGTCGGCGGCGCCAAACGGCCTTCGACAAACTATCATTACCTGCACAGCTACATTGATGCCCATCTTTATAATGTCATCCAACGCTCTTCTTGGCTGGCGTCCCGTTTTACCGAACTCACTTAAGATGCAGCAACAGGCTGGCGGTTCGCGAAAAAATTTCTTTGAAAATCAGATTGCGAAATCACTGGACCGGATAGGGTTAAACCGTATGACCGGAGTTCAATCTGACCTACGCAGCGTCGTGGAGCGTAACCTTTTTGGCAAGGCCTCCCTCATTGGAAAGAGAATTGCTCTTATCGGTAGCGGCACCATCGGTGGAAATTTAGCAAAGCTGTTCGTTCAAGCGGGGGCTGGCTGTGGAGAAGATTTTGCTGTCTACGACAGGGATGTGCTTCGTCCAGGAAACCTCGGCCGACATGTCTTGGGATTTTCTGATCTTGATAGACCAAAAGCGGTAGCAACTGCAGATTTTCTACGAAATTTTCATCCCGACGTTCATATCAAACCACTACAGCGCGACGCCTTGCAGGATTGGGCTGCTTTAGAACGAACGGATATGATTGTTGATGCAACCGGCGATTACAACGTAGCAAGCGCACTAAATCACATGCGAATGAGATCCAGTAAGAGTGGAAGTGAGTTGGCCGTGCTGCATGCTTGGGTTTTTGGTAACGGAATTGCCGCTCAAACCTTTCTTAACCTCAAGGATGGCCAAGCATGCTATCGATGTCTGAAACCCAAGTTCGATGGAGACTGGCGTTATCCGCCGGTCAAAGACGTAAAAAAATTTGCGGAATTGGCGCCGGCGCGCTGCGGTGAAGCCGGTTACGTGCCCTTTGCAGCCGATGCACCCGCGGCAGCCGCCAGCTTGGCGCTTCGCGCCGCTCTCGACTGGGCAGCAAAGCAACCAGGACAGCGATTGCGGACTATCACGCTCAATCACGAGGACGGAAAAGACGTAAAATGGGTGTCGCCATCACGCAGTGCGGAGTGTCCTGCCTGTGGTGCTTGATCAACCAGCCACTCCACCAACTATTTTACTTTCGGTTAAGCTGGCCGAGACCGTTGATGCGGACCTCAAACTACACGGACATGACAGAGAACGAGGCGGTATTTTGTTGGGGCTTCGACGCGGTCCCCACCTGCATATTGATGAAGCAACTCTTCCTATGCGATGGGATATCGGAACGATGTTTGCTTTTCAGCGCTCTTCACGAGGACACAAAGAACTTGCGCTAAGGCGATGGCGTCAATCGCACAAGACAATAGACTGGGTAGGAGAATGGCATTCTCATCCGGAAAGATTCGCTTCGCCATCCTCCATTGATATTCGTAGTTGGAGAGCTATTACGCGCGATCGAGCCGCGCCGATGGCGTTTCTGATCATCGGCTTGGAACGTAATTGGATAGGATTGTGTACTCCTGATCGTGACGCCCCCATCCGTTATAAGGAAGTCGAACGGTCCAAGGCTGGTTTCGCCTTCCAGCCAGCCGAGGCCAAGCCATGAAGCTGCATTACTATCCCGAGACGGACAGCCTCTATATCGAGTTGAAGAGCGCACCTGGCACACAGACGCGCGAGATTGTCGAAGGGCTCAATGTCGATTTCGACGCCAACGGCGACGTGGTCGGGTTCGATATCGATCATGCGTCGGGCAAGCTCGACCTCTCCAGGGTCGAGACGATCGCGCTGCCGCCGGTGAGCGCGGTGGGGTGAAGGACACTCGTCATGCGCGGGCTTGACCCGCGCATCCATCAAACTCAGAAAGAATCTTCCGAAGGATGGATGGCCGGGTCAAGCCCGGCCATGACGAGTCTCGTTTCCCAGACGCAGCGCAGAGCGTAGCTCTTGCCTCCATTCCCACCTCAAAACGCCTTCGGCAATCCCGCCTGCCGCAAAATGGCGTTGGCGGTGTGCCGGCTGGGAATACCGACCGGCACTGCGAAGTTTCGCTGCGTGATCGGGCTGTGTCAGATTTCGTGGCTGCCGCGTCCTTGCCGGACCAGCACGCAGCCGGCCGCGCGCAGCAAATCCCGCAAGGCGCGGTCGAACCGCGGCGCCATTCAGCCCGCGGCCGGTTCGGCTTCGCGCAAGGCGGTGATCTGCAGGAACAGCGATTCCGGAGCGACGTCCGGGTGATTGTCCGGCAACAGGTCGAGCGCCATCGCGGATATCTTCGCCAGCAGGCCGTCGAGCGTCGGCGCATCGGCGGCGGCCGGGATATCATCGCAGTGCCCGCTCCAGACCGACGCCTCGTGATCCCGGGCGGCGGAGATCGTGAAGATCACAGGTTTGAGCATCTCAGGCATCGTCCCAGACCTTGTCCTCGGCATCGTCCCACATGGGCGCGAGCGAGCCGGCTTGCCCGTTCATCGCATCGCGCCAATCGGCATGATCCTGACGTTCGCGGAGAGCACCTCACGCGCGAGCTGTTCGGGCAGCGCCTTGACCTGCGCATAGACAACATCTGCGATGGTCCCGGGCGCGATGCGGCGTACCCGGGTCCGCGCTTTGCGCGGCCCGAGCACAGGCTCCGCTCTTCGGGAAGCGCTGCTTCGCAGAACCGGGAGCCCGGTTGCGGTGGTAGCAAGCTGGGCCATAGCGCGTCGAAGACGCGCGTAAACGCGCTTATGACTCTGCAGCGCACCGCTCCGCAACGGCTACGCGCTGCGCCGTCCGGGGCATGCAAGGCTGCAAACCACCGATCACGAAAATGTGAATGTATACCTATCCACCCCCTTGCCCGCGGCCTTATACTCCGCCCGTCCTGTCCACGAGGGGGCGCTTCTAGAGGCGATCCTGAAGTGGGACAGAGCGAAAGCTTGGCTGGGGAGGGGTAACCCGAACCGGTCGGATGCGGCGCCCGCGGCTGTGCCTCGCAAGCATGGCATCGGGGGGCCTTGGGTAACCGCCCGAGCCCACTACGGGGCTCTGCCTTAAATGGCTGGGGGGTACAGGTGAAGGGTGGGCGAAAGCCTGCCTGGATGGCGAGCTTGCTCGCGCCTGTGCCGGAAGCTCGGTCCCAGGGTCGAAGAAGTCGCCGCGGCGGAGCGTCCGAAGGGCGCATTTTTACTACCAAGGCGCGTCTTTCGGCGCTCCGCCTCCCCCTCTTCTTTTCGAGGGCGAGGTCCCCGGAACCTCCCACTCACGTGAAGCAATTTGCGGGCAGCGATGACGCTTGGCCCAAGGAAGGAGCGACATGATGCGCATCAACACTCTCTCCGTCGTCCCCGCCAACGGGGCCGGCCAAAGGCCGGCCCCGTTGGCGGGGACGACGAAAGAGGTGCCCTCACTCCAATCCCGCCTTCCGCATCCCCTGCAGAAACCGCTCCATCAATTCCTCGGTCTGATACGGCACGCTCCCCCTGATCCACTCGATCGACAGCTGCGGCTGCTCGCGCTTGACGATTTCCAGATACGCCCGCGCCTCGTCGGTGCGTCCGCTCTGGGCGAGGCTTGCGCAGTGCAGGCGTTGCGCGCCCTGGAAGCCGGGGCGGAGCCGCGATATTTGCTCCGAGACCTGGACCGCTTCGGCGTAGCGGCCGGCGCCGTAATGCGCGACCGCGATGCCGCCGAGAAACAGCGCCATGTCCGGATCCATCGGGCTGAGGCGGATGGCGTGTTCGGCATGCGCGATCGCCTCGCGGTCGTGGCCGGCAAACGCAAGGCCGCGGCTGAGATCGCCGTGGGTGGTCGCCGAGTTCGGGTTGAGTTCGACCGCGCGGCGAAACGCCGCGAGCGACGGCTCGGTGCGCCGCTCCATCATCGCAAGGTACCCGACCGCGGTCTGGCCCCAGGAATCGCAATCGTCCAGCGCGACCGCGCGAATGGCGTGCTCGCGCCCCCGGTGCAGGCCGGCGTCGCGATCGACCCAGCCCATATGCGCCGCGAACAACAGGCGGAACGCCAGGCGGCTGCGCGCCGGCGCGTAATCCGGATAGGCCTCGACCGCCTCGGTGAGGCCCTCGATCGCAGTCGCATAGTCGGCGCGCGTCAGGCGCCAGACATGGGTTTGCGCGCGGGCCACGCGTTCCCATGCGCCGAGATCGCCGGCGGAACGCGACAGCGCGCGAATTCCCTCGGCGGCCAGCAGGCGGGGCTCAATCGCCGCCACCACATTGCGGGTGATTTCGTCCTGCACGGCAAAGATATCGCCGAGTTCGCGGTCGTAGCGCTCGGCCCAGTGATGGCCGCCGGTGACGGCGTCGATCAGCTGCGCGCTGATGCGGATGCGTTTTCCGGCGCGGCGCACGCTGCCTTCCAGCACATAGCGCACGCCGAGTTCGCGCGAGACCTGTTTTACGTCGACCGCGCGGTCCTTGTAGACAAACGAGGAATTACGCGCGATCACGAACAGCCAGTGGATACGGGCGAGACCCGTGATCAGGTCTTCCGAGATGCCGTCGGCGAAGTATTCCTGGTCCGCCTCCTCGCTCATATTGGCGAACGGCAGCACCGCGATCGAGGGACGGTCGGGCAGCGCCAGCGCGCCGGCCTTGTCGTCCGTCGCAGCCGGCAGCGCGGCCGCCGCCAATTTTCCGATGAACCGGTAACCGCGGCGGTGCAGCGTCTCGATATAGCGCGGCCGCCGGGCGTCGTCGCCAAGCGCCTTGCGAAGCTCCTGGATGCAGGTCACCAGCGCGGCGTCGCCCACGGTGACCTCGGGCCATACCGCGCCGAACAGTTCCTCCTTGCCGATCACCTCGCCGGGTCGGCCGGCCATGAAGGACAACAGCGCCAGCGCCTTCGGCGTCAGCCGCACGCTGCGGGCCCCCGACATCAGTCCGCCGCGCGGATCGAGCGAAAAGCGTCCGAAGGTAAGTGTCCGATCCAGCATGGATTTCTTCCATTTTCAAGCTAGCACAATCCTGCTATAAAAATCCCGTTTCTCGCTTATGACTTCCCGCCAATTGGCTCCTAGCTTCGCAGTCGAAGCCGCCAAAAAATGGAGAAGCGCGATGAGGACAACCCTGGCAATTTCTGTAGCGCTTTCGACCGGCCTTGCGCTGGCGCAGCCGGCGCATGCGGACGACACCACGCTTGGAAAGGTCAGTTTCGAAACCTCCTGCAACGCGGAGGCGCAGAAGCTTTTCAACCAGGGCATGCTGTATCAGCATTCGTTCTGGTACCGCGCCTCGCAACGCACGTTCGAGGATGCGCTGAAAGCCGATCCCGAATGCGGCATCGCCTATTGGGGCGCGGCGCTGAGCATGCTGTGGAATCCCCACGTCGCGCCGCCGGTGAAGAACCTCGCCGAGGGTGC
The DNA here is from genome assembly GCF_036009065.1 of Bradyrhizobium sp. Lineage (GTDB taxonomy): Bacteria > Pseudomonadota > Alphaproteobacteria > Rhizobiales > Xanthobacteraceae > Bradyrhizobium. The sequence continues at coordinate 11,740 of NZ_DASYMN010000056.1, forward strand.
TGCCGCGATCGCCAAGGGCAAGAGCGTCGGCGCCAAGACGGCGCGGGAGCGCGACTATCTGGATGCGCTCGCCGTGATGTACGCCGATCACGACAAGGTCGATCACCGCACCCGCATCGTGGCCTATGCCAAGGCCATGGAGCAGCTGGCGCAGCGCTATCCGAACGATGACGAAGCGCAGATTCACTACGCGCTGGCGCTCAACACCTCGGCGTCGCCGGCCGACAAGACCTACGCCGGCCAGCTCAAGGGCGCGGCGATCCTGGAGCCGATCGCACAGCGTCAGCCCGACCATCCCGGCGTGGCGCATTATCTGATCCACCTCTACGATTATCCGCCGATCGCGGAAAAAGGTCTCGATGCGGCCAAGCGCTACGCCAAGATCGCGCCGGCCGCGGCCCATGCCCAGCACATGCCGTCGCACATCTTTACGCGCGTCGGCTACTGGAACGAATCCATCGCCTCGAACGCCGAGGCCGCGCGCGTCGCCAAGGAGTCCAAGGATTTCCACGACCAGCTGCACGCGATGGACTATCAGGTCTATGCCTATCTGCAACTCGGGCAGGACGCGAAGGCCAAGGCCGTCATGGATGAGGCAACCACCGTCACGGGCTTCACCGAAACATTCCTGCCGGGGCCCTACGCACTGGCGATTTCGCCGGCGCGCTTTGCCGTGGAACGTGACGACTGGAAGGCCGCTTCCGAGCTCGCCGTCCGCCCCAGCCCGCTGGCTCAGGTGGAGGCGATCACGTATTTCACCCGTGCCCTTGGCGCCGCCCGCTCCGGCAATCCTGACGCCGCCAAGACCGACATCGCAAAACTCGCCGAGTTGCGAGATAAACTGCTTGACGCCAAGGACGCCTATTGGTCCGGACAAGTGGACATTCAGCGGCAGGTCGCGGCCGCCTGGGTGCTCCATGCCGAAGGCAAGCGCGATGACGCGCTCGCTGCGATGAGTGCCGCCGCCGATGCCGAGGACCAGACCGAAAAGCATCCGGTAACGCCGGGCGTGCCAAAACCCGCGCGCGAACTCTATGGCGTCCTGCTGCTGGAGAGCGGCAAGCCTGCCGAAGCGCTCGCCGCCTTCGAGGCGACCCTGAAGAAGGAGCCCAACCGCCTGGCCGCCACTGCCGGCGCCGCCAAGGCCGCCGAAAAAGCCGGCGACAACGCCAAGGCGCAGGAGTACCATAAAAAAGTCGTCGCGATCGCTGGCGACGCCGACAAGTCCCGGACCGCGGTTGCCGACGCGCGTGCCTTCCTGAGCACGCGCTGAGGGGTGCGCGGGCGATGGAAAATGCGAGGCTGCATGACGATTCGAGTGCTATCGACAATTTCGATCGCCGCGTTCGCAGGCATTTTGCTGGCGCAGCCCGGTTTCTCACAATCGGAGCAGAAGCTCGGCAGCGTCAACTTCGAAACGTCGTGCAAGCCGGAGGCCGCGAGGCTTTTCGATCAAGCCATGCTGTACCAGCATTCGTTCTGGTACCGCGCGTCGCAGAAACTGTTTGACGATGCGCTGAATGCGGACCCCGAATGCGCGATCGCGCATTGGGGCATCGCGCTCAGCCTGCTGCTAAATCCCCACGTGCCGCCGCCGGCGGACAATCTCGTCAAGGGCGCGGCCGCGATCGCCAGGGGAAAGGGCGTCGGCGCCAAGAGCCAACGCGAGCGCGATTATCTGGACGCGCTCGGCGTCATGTACGCCGACTACGACAAGGTCGATCATCGCACCCGCAACCTGGCCTATGCCAAGGCCATGGAGCAACTGGCGCAGCGCTATCCGGACGACGACGAGGCGCAGATTCACTACGCGCTCGCACTCAATACCTCGGCTTCGCCGGCCGACAAGACCTACGCCGGCCAGCTCAAGGGCGCAGCCATCCTGGAGCCGATCGCCAAACGTCAACCGCAGCATCCCGGCGTGTCACATTATCTGATCCACCTCTACGATTATCCGCCGATCGCCGAGAAAGGCCTCGATGCCGCCCGGCGTTATGCCGCGATCGCCCCGGCAGCGCCGCACGCCTTGCACATGCCCTCGCACATCTTCACGCGTGTCGGCTATTGGAAGGAATCGGCTGCCTCCAATGCCGCATCGGCAAGTGCTGCGAAGGCCGGCAACGAATTGCACGACCAGCTGCACGCGATGGATTACCAGGTCTATGCTCTGCTTCAGCTTGCGCAGGACAAGGAGGCCCGGGCCGTCGTCGACGAGATGATCGGCCTGAAGGGCTATAGTCCAAAACTTCGCACCGGACCCTTTGCAGTCGCGGCCAGTCGAGCCCGCTACGTGACGGAGCGCGGCGACTGGAAAGGCGCCGCCGACTTGCAGCTTCAGCCCAGCGGGTTCGCCTACGTCGATGCGATTACCCATTTCGCACGCGCACTCGGTGCTGCCCGCTCCGGAAATGCCGATTCTGCTAAAATCGACATCGCGAAACTTGGCGAGTTGCGTGAACAACTTCGTCAAGCCAAGGACGAATATTGGGCGGAACAGGTGGACATCCAGTGGCAGGTCGCGACCGCCTGGCTGCTCAATGCGGAAGGCAAGCGAGTTGACGCCCTGCAAGCAATGAGCGGGGCTGCCGACGCGGAGGACAAGACCGAGAAATCCGTCGTCACTCCCGGCGCGTTGGTGCCGGCACGCGAACTCTACGGTCTCATGCTGCTTGAGCACGGCAAACCTGCGGAAGCGCTGGCCGCTCTTGAAGCGACGCTGAAGAAGGAGCCGAACCGTCTCGGCGCCACCGTGGGCGCGGCAAAGGCCGCCGAAAAAGCCGGCGAAAACGTCAAGGCTCGGGAATACTATAAGAAGGTCGTCACGATCGCCGCCGATGCCGACAGGTCCCGGATCGAGATCGGCGATGCCCGCGCGGCGCTGGAGAAGCGGTGAGCGGACGCGGCGACAAGCACGGAGCACGTCGTGAAAGCATTGTTCCTGCCAATCGTGCTGAGCGCGTTTGCTGCTCCGGCCAGCGCCCAGTCGCTGCAGGTCGTCGGATATGCCGGCGTGCTCGGCGAGTGGGAGCTGACCGCCACCGTCACCGAAACCTCTCGCCTGTGGGCTAAGGAATTCTCCGGTCCGTTGTCGATGAAACATGTCGGCATCTGCACGCAGGACGGTCCGGAGGAAAGGACCGGAGAAATCCGTTTCCGGATATCGGCATTGTCCTCGCAACTGGATGCAACGTTGCTGGTCGAAGGCCAGCAATGTACCTACAGCGCACGGGCGGCAGACCCCTATAGCGGCGTAATGGCCTGTCCCGATGGCAAAGCCGTTCCGCTCAAGCTGTGGCTGAAATAGTTCTTCGCCCCGCTCCAATCGCCGGGCTCCGGCGTTCAGGTCACCGCGCGCGCAATTTCCGCACCACCTCCTTTTTGGCATTCGCCGCCGCAACCGCCGGCCGCAGCCAGTCCGAATTGCGCAGCGCATGCGCGACGCAGTCGTGAATGTGGCTGTGCAGCACCTTGCAGGCGGCGTCGGCATCGCGGCGCAGCGCGGCGTCCATCAATTGCCGGTGTTCGACGGCGGCGATCTCGCCGCGAAACACCACCGCGAGCATCTGGTAGCGCAGGTACTTGTCGTAGACCGCGGCGTGCGCATCGAGCAGCACCTTGGATCCGCAGGCGGAGATCAAGGCGCGATGAAACTGCCAGTCGCACTGCTTCCAGGTTTCGGTGTCCGACGCATTGCCGGCCAGCATCGACCGCTCCATCACCGCCAGCTTGTGATGCGCCGACACCACGGAAGCTTCCCAATCGAGGTCGCCGGCCTTGAACGATTGCTCGATCGCGTGGGCCTCGAGCAGCTCGCGCAGTTCGGCGATCTGCCCAAATTCGCCCGCCGATATCGGAGCCACCTCAAAACCGCGCTGCCCCTCGGCGATGACCAGCCCTTCCGAGCACAGCCGGTTCAACGTCTCGCGCAGGGTGCTGACGCTGGTGCCGTAGGCGCCGCTCATCTTTTCCAGCTTCAGTTTCTGGCCGGGTTCGAGCTTGCCGAAAATCAGATCGGTGCGGATGCGCCGATAGGCGCTGTCGCCGACCGTCTCTCCGGCCATTTCCATCGTCAGAGAATCTTGCATGGGGACATCCTAGCTCCACTGGAGGGTGCCCGGGTCAAAATATGAGACATTGATCACAGATTTCACATAATATCATATATAACCTAAACTATATGTTGATTTATGTTATATCATAGATAATGGTGGCGGTCGAGAAGCAGCAAAAATCCACGTTGGGAGGTCATCGATGCCGTCTGAAGTCAGGTTTTTCGCGCTCGCGGGCGCCGTCGCCGCGACGCTTGCCGTTTTCGCCGGTCCGGCCGAAGCGCAGAACGTGCAGGACCGCACGATCCGCTGGGGCCACCTCAACAACACCGACCATCCAGTCAGCAAGGGCGTGCAGAAATTCACCGAGATCGTCGCGGCCAAGAGCGGCGGCAAGCTCAAGGTGAAGGAATATCCGGCCAACCAGCTCGGCAGCGAGATGCAGCAGCAGTCGGCGCTGCGCGCCGGCACCCAGGAAATGCAGTCGCCCGCCACGACGTCGCTGGTCGGCATCGTCAAGGACTACGGCCTGATCGATTTTCCGTTCATCGTCAGCACGCCGCAGCAGGCCGACGCGCTGCTCGACGGACCGGCGGGATCGGCACTGCTGGCAAAACTTCCGGAGAAGGGCCTGGTCGGCCTCGGCTACTGGGATCTCGGCTTCCGCAATGTCACCAATAGCAGGCGCCCGATCACCAGGGGCGAAGACCTCGACGGCATCAAGATACGGGTGATCCCCAACCCGGTGTATCTGGAGACCTTCAAGGCCTTCAACGCCAATCCCGTTCCGATGAGCTTTTCAGAACTCTACACGGCGCTGGAAACCCGCACCGTCGACGGCCAGGAAAATCCGTTCTCGGTGATCCTCTCCAACAAATTCTACGAAGTCCAAAAATATCTCAGCGTCACCAACCACACCTACAGCACCAACATCATCCTGATCAGCAAGAAATTC
>NZ_DASYMN010000057.1:0-22463 GCF_036009065.1 Bradyrhizobium sp.
CTGATGACGTCGAGAATCCGGTCGGCGTCGCCAAGCTCCGCTTCCAGCGGAACCCGGGCGAGAATTCGGCCATCGGCGCCGGTGACGAGGACGTGGCGTCCCGCCGCGATGCCCCAGGATGGAATGAGATCGGGCAGCAGCTTCTGCAGGCGTTCGATCGACGTCTGGCGATCCGGCCTGATGACGCCGATGCGGTCGAGACGCTCGGCGAGCAGGTCGGCCAGCGCCGACACATCCCGCTTCATCGAGGCACGCTTCTGCCGGCTCTGGTCGATCACCTGCACGAAGGCGCCAATGCAGATGGTGATCAGGAATGCGATGATGAGGGTAGGGACCGCGCGGCGGAGCGCCGGTTCCGCGATCAACAGCCGATGATAGGCAGGTTTCGCGATCGACTGCGCCAATCCCTTGATCGAATCGGATTGGACGCATGGGCTCGCCGCGTGTGCGCGCGCCATGCCTTTGGCCCCCTAGATACTTGTTATTGTCACCCATTCGAGAGAGCCCCCGGCCACTCTCGAATCACAGGGATTTGAATCGGTTTTTTCCGCGCTGTCGAGAGTCAACGATTCGTTAATGCAAAATAAATCTTGTCCAACGGAGAATCGGAACCCTGAAATTGGCGGGAAGTGAGTCCGAAACAAGAACGCCGACGTCAATTACACGAAGGAGTCATGCGCCGGCTGTTCTTCACCTCTCCCGAAGGGAGAGGTGAAGAGTCTCCGCTGCTTTCGCGCAGCGATCAGCGTTGCCGCCTCACTCCGCATAGGGCGGTTCGGCATGGCTGATGACGCGCTTCACGCTCGGGAAGGCGCGGCGCAAGGCGCGTTCGATTGCGTCGACGTTCTCATGAACCTTGATGACGCTCATCGAGGGGGCAGCGCGGCAGTGGAAGTTGACGATCTCGCCGGCATCGGTGTTACGGACCCGGACATTGTGGATGTCATGGATCTCGCCATCGGCGGCAAACCGCGACAGCGCCGCCGCAATCTCCCCGACGCGGTCCGGCGGCGCGTCGGTTCCGAGCGGCAATTCGGGTTCCAGCGGCTCGATATGGGTATCGACCTCGACGTCGGCGCCGAACTCGTCGCGAATACTGTGCTCCAGGTCGTGGGCGATCTCGTGCGCCTGCGTCAGCGGCATCTCGCCGTCGACTTCGAGATCGATGCTGACGGTGAGCTTGCCGCCGAGATCGTGCACGGTGACGTGATGGATCGCCAGCCCCGAATTGCGGGCGATCACCATGATGCGCTCGCGCACGCTCTCATTGTCGCGCGCGACGGGAACCGCGGTGAATGTCAGGTCGGCATCGCCGAGCGCCTTGGCGACGGCGTCCTGCGCTTTGCGTTTGATCTCCTCGATTCGGTCGATGGGCCAAGTGCGCGGCACCTGCACGATGGCGTCGATGAAATGCGTCGAGCCGACCATCCGTACCCGCAAGCGTTCGACGTCGATCACCCCTAGCACCGCCTTGATCGCGGCGGTGGCTTTCCGTGCCGCGCCTTCGGGCGCGCGATCGAGCAGGGTTTCGATGGTGGAGCGCCCCAGCTTCAGGCCGAGCACGGAGATCAGGATCGCGACGCCGATGGCGGCGGCGGCATCGCCCCATGCATAGCCGAATCCCGACAGCGCGAGGCCAATGATCACCGCGCTCGATCCGAACACGTCGGAGGCAAAATGCAGCGCGTCGGCTTCCAGCGCCTGGCTTTTGGTGTCGAGCGCAGTGCGATGCAGGGCACGGGCACGCCAGAAATTGACGGCGATATCGATCAGCAGAACCACGAACGGCACCGCGGACAGCGTCGGCGGCGGCGCGCCGTCGCGCAGATGGCTCCAGGCCTGCACTACGATGCCGCCGGCCAGCACATAGAGCAGCGCGATCACGCCGAGCGCCGACAGGCTCTCGATCTTGCCGTGGCCGTAGTGATGTTCCTCATCGGCGGGCTGGTCGGAAACCCTGACCACCAGCCAGGTGATGACGGTGGCCACCAGATCCACCGAGGAGTGCAGCGCTTCGGATATCAACGCGAGGCTGCCGATGGCGACGCCGACCACGAATTTAGTCGCGGCCATGCCGGCGCTTGCAAAAATCGAGATCGCGGCGACGCGGGATTTTATGGTGGTAATGGGGGCGCTCATCGGCGCGGTTTAGCAGGGCACAGCTTGGCGTCAACGCATAGATTGAAGGCTGCAATCGCTACTCATTCGCGACAACACAACGCAGCGTCATCCTGAGGTGCTCGCCCCACTTCGCGGCGAGCCTCGAAGGATGGGCCACAAGCGCCCGTGGCCATCCTTCGAGACGCCGCGCAAGAGCGCGGCTCCTCTGGATGACGATGGAAAAGTGTGGCTGCTACTGCGTCACCACGATCTTGCCGAGGTGCTTGTTGGCTTCCATGTGTTCGAAGGCTTCCGCGATCTTGCCGAATGGATAGACCTTGTCGATCGGCAGCTTCAGCTTGCCCGATTCTACGGCGGGCCAGATGTCCTTTTTGACCTCGTTGAAAATCTCGCGGATTTCCTCGATCGAGCGGGTGCGGAAGGTGACGCCGATATAATGGATGCGGCGGGCGGCATGCAGATCAAAATTGAAATCGCCGTGGGTGCCGCCGAGCCGGCCGACATTGACGATGCGGCCGAGGATTTTGGTGGCCGCAAGATTCTGGTTGGCGACCTTGCCGGAGACTTGGTCGACGATCAGGTCGACGCCCTTGCCATCCGTCGCCTTGAGCACCTGATCGACCCAGCCGGGATCGGAGGAATCCACCGCGAGGTCGGCTCCGAACTCTTTTAGGCGCTCGCGACGCGTCTCGTCGGTGGACGAACCAATGACGAGTTTGGCGCCCTTCTGTTTCGCGATCTGCATCGCCATCAGGCCGACGCCGGAGCTGGCGCCCTGAATCAGCACGGATTGGCCGGGCTGCAATCCGCCGTTGGTGACCACCGCGTTGTGCATGGTCGCGAGCGCGACGGGGTAGGTGGCCGCTTCCTCAAAACTCATGTTCGAGGACGACGGGATATGGAACAGCCGGCCGTGATCCGCCAGCGTATACTCCGCGAAGGCGGCGGCGCCCGAGCCCATCACCCGGTCGCCGACTTTGACGCCCTTGGCGTCGGGACCGAGTTCGGCGACTTCTCCGGCCCACTCCATGCCGAGCACGGCGCCGACGCCGCCGGCGCTGCCGTGGGCGTGGCCCTTGGTCATGCCGAGATCGGCGCGGTTGAGGCCATTGGCGCGGACGCGGACCAGCACCTGCGTCGCCGTAGGGGAGGGCTTTGCAACATCGGTGATTTCAGCGCCGTTGGCGCCGTAAACGAAGGCTTTCATCGGGGCATTCTCTCAGTAACAGGAGTCTATCGATTGTCATTGCGAGCGTAAGCGAAGCAATCCAGCTTTCTTTCGTCATGGCCGGGCTTGACCCGGCCATCCATCTTCTTCGAAAAAGACTACTTGCGCAGAAGATGGATACGCGGGTCAAGCCCGCGTATGACGCATTCGGTTCTGGATTGCTTCGTCGCAAGGGCTCCTCGCAATGACGGAGTACTCACAATGACGGATTATTCCGCGGCTTCGCGCCGGCTGCCGGACATCATGCCTTGAAACCGGCGCTGGATGATGGCTTCGGCGTCACGCATGATGCGCAAGATGAGTTCGGCGCAACTCGGGATGTCGTGGATCAATCCCTGCACTTGCCCCGCGGACCAGATGCCTTCATCGGCGTTGCCGGTTGAGTAGACCATCTTGCCGCGCGCGCCGGCGACGAGATCGCGCACCTGCTCGAAGGTGGCGCCTTCCTTTTCCATCGCCACCACCTTGGTGCTGACCGCGTTTTTAGCGACGCGCGAGGTGTTGCGCATGGTGCGGAAAATCAGCTCGGTCTCGCGCTCGTCATTGGCGACGATCTTTTCCTTGATCAATTGATGGATCGGGCTCTCCCTGGTGCACATAAACCGCGTGCCCATGTTGATGCCCTCGGCGCCCAGCGCCAATGCCGCGACCAAGCCGCGGCCGTCGCCAAAACCGCCGGACGCGATCATCGGGATCTTGACCTTGTCGGCGGCGACCGGAATCAGGATCAGGCCCGGAGTGTCGTCTTCGCCGGGATGGCCGGCGCATTCAAAGCCGTCGATCGAGATTGCATCGACGCCCATCCGTTCCGCCGACAGCGCGTGGCGCACGCTGGTGCATTTGTGCACGACCACGATGCCGTGCTTCTTGAATTCGGTGACGTGTTCCTGCGGCTTGTTGCCGGCGGTCTCGACGATCTTGATGCCGCTCTCGATGATGGCCTGGCGGTATTCCGCGTAAGGCGGCGGTTTTATCGACGGCAGGATGGTGAGGTTGACGCCGAACGGCTTGTCGGTGAGGCCGCGGCAGCGCGCGATTTCCTTGGTGAGGTCTTCGGGCGTCGGCTGCGTCAGCGCGGTAATAAAACCGAGCGCGCCGGCATTGGCTACGGCGGCGACCAACTCGGCGCGGCCGACCCACTGCATGCCGCCCTGCACGATCGGATGCTCAACCCCGACCAGTTCGGTAAATCGCGTCTTGATCATTCGGCCCTCTTTATTTCCCGGCGCGATTAACCGCGCACTTTCAGGGGGAGGATGCCGTCACATTCCGTAAATGTCCACTGCTGCAATGGCATTCACCATTGTGCCAATAACAGTCACCAGAAGTTACCTTCGAACACTCAATTTGCCAGCCCGGCTTTCTTGACCAAGGTCAGGCGGCCACCGCTGTCTCCGGGTGCGGCGGGCGGCGAGAGCGGACAATGAGGCCTCCTCGCAGCAAATGTGTGGCCTGTGCGGCGTCAACCGGGCGGCTGAAATAGTAACCCTGCGCGAATTTGCAGCCCGCCGACGACAAGTACCGCGCCTGACCGGCATTTCGACGCCTTCCGCAATCAAGTCGGTGTTCCGCCAAATGAATCGCGGCGCGAACCACCGTTGCGTGCCGGATTTCCGTGGTGCGTTGGAAGATCAGCTCCTGCGCAATTTTGATCCGGTCAACCGGAAAGTTGGTAAGATAGCTGAGCGATGAATAACCGGTTCCGAAATCGTCGATCGCAAGTTTCAGTCCGAGCGCTCGCAGACGCGCAATGACATCGCAATGATGCTGGGTGGCTTCACGATATGCACCAAATTCACGGCGTTCTTGGCGCCGAGTTTCTGCATGATATTTGCACGATGGAACTCGATCGTCCGGGGACTGACATCGAGCGAGCGCGCCGTCTCCTTGCTGGAGGCGCCGCGCACGATGTAAGCCAGGACAATTCGCTCGCGCGCTGTCAACAGCTCGTGACCCGGGAACGGCCGCGATAGCACGAACAAGGCGCCGCTGAGGTTCTTGATCTCGCGCTTCGCCTGCTTGAGTTCGGGCGTTTCCAGAAATTCCCATTGGTCTCGCCGCCGGGCGACCGTGAAATGGTGGGCGCGCGCAACGTCGAGTAGATCGACCGCACGGCTGGCGCCGAGCGCATAGGTGCACAGCACAAGCATTGGCCAGTCCTGCATCATTTCGGCCAATTCGTGTTCGTATTCGCAAAACTCCTTCCAGAGATTGTTTTCCATCCAGAATGCGTTGCCGCTGATCCGCAACCCGTCGAAGCCCTTGTCGAGAGCGAACTGCAATTTTTCATGCCAGCCGCTGGTGATCTTTTTTGAATCGACTTCGCCGCCTTGGAGATACCAATTGTAACCGGGGAGGATCTCCAGTTGGTTTGCCGCTATGCGACCATCGAGATCAGGAACATCACGACGCAACGCAGCCCAAGCGTCCTCCTGCGTGATCGGTTGCGAGATCGCCCAAACGCAATACTCGTTGTCGTCGAGGCCGGCCTTGATATAGGCGGCGTTCGTGTCGAGCAGATCGTGCTTCGTCTCGTAAAACAGGCAGATGTGCGCGCCCCACGGCATCGCATCCGCGACGCGAATGCCGGTGCTACGCAGCGGCGTCGGGCCATTGTGATTGGAAGAACCGCGCGGATGGGAATGTCCAGCCGGTGGTTTACGCCACCTTGGTCGCCCGGAGGCCTTCATTGTGGCTCCGCAATCATCTCGCTCGACAAACAATAGTAACTGCAATCTCTCGCCTATCTTGCGCTCAATAACGCCCTTCGGCAATGGCTTGAACGGCAAAAGCTGCTGACTATACCTGCGCGCCAGCTTTCGTCCTGCGATACTATGTTTGATTTTGCAACCTGTAAGCGCCCGCGGCCGGATTGGAGGTTCGACGTCCGGCAAAAAGCGAGCGCCAGCTACGCGGTGACTGCAAATGACGGCGGCGCTTCGCGCGCGATCAACTCCGGTACGCCGATAACTGGTTCGAAAGCGGTCTCGGTCACTCCGTTCTCAAATAGCTTCCGAAGTTTTTTCCCGTAATCATACCAGTTACATCGATCGGAGACTTCTGGAATACTGGGAAATGGAAACTGGATTGGAAAACAATGAAGACCATGTCAGCAAGTGGATGCAGCGAAAAGCAAGCGAGTTCCCGCATCGGAATGCGCGGCGCCGGCAATGCTCCGCACAAACCCTTGAAGCTCACCGCGACTCTGAAGCGAAGGGCTCTGAAGAAGAAACAGAAAGCTACCTGAAAACAGCGATTGTTCCCGGTTCGGAATAAAGCCGTGTGGAAAGCTTGGCAATAGGAGACCAATCGCAATGAAGAGGCGAACGCACGACGCCGAACATGCGCAGAGCAACCTCAGAACAGTCCCCGAACAAAGTCTGTCTACGCTCTGGCCGGATTTGAAGGACCGGGCACGAAACGCGCGCACGCTGAAATCTTGTCAGGAAGAAAACAGATCGCTAAGAGCTCTCGTCGTTCAACTTTCGGAAATGGTTCTGCGACACGCTTCCAATAAGAGTTGAGTTGAGGGTCTCAACGCTTGCCGGTGGCCTTACATTCGATGCCCTGCGCCGGGCCTCCCTTGTCGACCAGACTGCCTTCGAGAACGTAGGTCTACGTGCCGCACGGCTGAAAGCGAGATAGGTTTCAACCCTTGACCGCTCCCGCGGTGAGCCCGTGGATCAAATGCCGCTGCAGAAAGCCGAACAGCACTGCCACGGGGATTGTGCTTAAGATGACGCCGGCCGACAGCGGCCCCCATTGCACCTCGTACTGCCCGACCATGTAGAGCAGTCCCGCTGACAGCGTGCGCATGCTGGTCTCGGTCGTGAACGAGATCGCGAACAGCAGTTCGCTCCACGATACGACGAACGCGAAAATGGCGGTCGCCGCGATGCCGGGGGCTGCGAGCGGCAACACGATACGGCAAAGCGCGCCGAAGTGATTGCAGCCGTCAATCATCGCGCTTTCCTCGAGGTCGCGCGGAATCGAGCTGAAATAACCGACCATCATCCATACCGTGAACGGCACCGTAAAGGAGAAATTCGAGTAGATCAGCGCCTGGTAGGTATCGATGAGGCCGAGCGCGCGCCATTGCGTCAGCAGCGGGGCGATCAGCAGAACGCTCGGAAACATCTGGGTGGCAAGGAAGATGAGCAATAGCGCATCGCGCCCGGCGAAACGAAAGCGGGCGATTGCATAGCCGGCAAGCACCGACACCAGCGTGGTGGCGACCATCGTGACCGAACACACCCAGAGGCTATTGAAGAAGAACCGGCTGAATGGCGTGACCGGCGAGGTCCAGGCATCGACATAATTCGCGAAGGTGGGATGCACCGGCAGGTACTGCAACGGCGTGGCGTAGAGTTCCTGCCGGTCCTTCAGCGACGTGAGCAACATCCAGATGAACGGCCCGAGCGCAAAGGCGGTAAGCAGCACGAGGCCGATCCACACCACCGGGCCGCGCAGCAATCGCTCGGCAAGGTCGCTCGATGCATGGTGTCGTGTCATCAGGTTTCCTCGACGCCTTTGGTGACGCGGAGATAGACGGTCGTGAATGCCAGCATCACCAGCAGGAGCACAACCGAGAGCGCGCCGGCGTAACCGAAGTCGAGGCTCGAATAAGCCTGCAGAAGAGTGTAGGTCGACGTGATCTGCGTGGCATTGGCCGGGCCGCCGCCGGTCATGACGAAGATCAGGTCGGCATAGTTGAAGGTCCAGATGATCCGCGTCGCGGTCGCGACGACGATGATGGGCCGTAGCAACGGCACGGTGATGTGCCAGAAACGCGCCAGCACGCCGGCGCCATCGACATGGGCGGCTTCGTAGAGCTCGTCCGGTACCGCCTGGAGCCCGGCCAGCAGCATGATGGCGAAGAACGGAATTCCGCGCCAGACATTGGTGAAGACGACCGCCGCCATCGCGAAGTCCGGCGACGACAGCCAGGCGATGCGCTCCTGCATCCAGCCGGCACGGATCAAGAGGTCATTGATGACGCCGTAATTCGGCTGATACAGCCACTGCCAGATCAGTCCCACCACGACTCCCGGGATGATCCAGGGCAGCAGCGTGAGCGTGCGCACCAAAGCGCGCCCCGTAAAAGCCTGCTGCAGCAGCAGGGCGGCGGCAAATCCGAACACGAATTGCAGGATGACCGAGCCGAACACCCAGACCACGGAATTCCACAGCGTCAGCCAGAACACCGGGTCCTGAACAAGGCGGACGTAGTTGCCGAGCCCTATCAAGCGGTAGTCCTGCGGCTTGTACAATACGTCGGCGAACAGGCTCATCTTGATCGCGAGGATGATCGGCACCACGACGGTGGCGAGCAGGCAGAGTGCTGCCGGGACGAGGTATGCATAGCCGATCAGGAGCTTGCGCACCCGCCAGCTGATCAGCGGGCGGGTGCGGGGCCTTGCCAAAGGGAGCGTGGTCATGATCGTTCCCGACGCTTACGACATTTCCTTCTTCAGGATGTCGGCGAAGCGATCGAGGCACTCTTTCGCGGAGATTTTTCCGAGGATCGCCTGCTGGATCAGCGGCACGCCATCGGAGTCTATCCTGCCGCCCCAGCCGGGGTAAGCGAGATAGGGACTGACGATCCCGATCGGGAATGAGTTCACGAAGCCCGCCTGAGCCGGGTCCTTGGCGAATTCCGGCTTCTCAAGGATCGACTTGCGCGCCGGCAGAAGGCCGAGCGTCGCGCAGTATTTGAGGCTCGGCTCTTCCTCGAGCATGAAGCTCATGAATTGCCACGCGCCTTCCTTGTTCCTGGCGCCCTTGAACATGGTGAGCGTCTCGGAGAACCAGAACGAGGCGCGCTTCTTGGCTGGACCGATCGGCAGCGGCAGCGTGGCGAAGTTGCCGGCGCCGACGTTCTTCTTCTGCTGGCCGGCCGAGCCGGAATTGTGCTGGTACATGCTGGTGACGCCGCGCCCGAAGGTTTCGACGATTTCGACGAATCCGTCGGTCGCCGCGCTCGGCGGCGTGACCTTGTGCTTGAGCGCAAGGTCGACATACCAGGCCACCGCGTCGATGGCTTCCTTGGAATTGATTGCCACCTTGCCGTCCTTGAGCACTTCGGCGCCGTTGGCATAGGCGAATTCGCTGGGATAAAGCAGCGCCCAGGTGCCGCTGCCGCGCATCCCGTAGCCGTACTGGTTCTTGTCCGCCTTGGTGAAGGCTTTGGCGATGGCGAGGAATTCGTCCCAGGTCCAGTCCGGTGTCGGCTCCTTGAGGCCGAGTTCTTTCAGGCGGTCGGTGCGGTAGTAAATCCCGTCGAGCGTCACCGAGAGCGGAAGCGAGATGATCTTGTCGTTGATCGTCACGGTCTGCCACGCCGTCGGCGCGACATCCGCAAAATGCTTCCAGGATTTTGCGCGCGCGGTGATGTCCTCGACCGCGCCCATTCCGTTGAACTGGCCGACCCAGTTGTCCCAGACCTGGCAGAGGTCGGGCGGACTTCCACCCGCGATCGAGCTGATCAGCTTCTGACGCGCCTGCGCCTGCGGCACATATTCGACCTGCACCGCGAAATCCTTTTGCGACTGATTGAAACGCTCGACCAGCGAGTTGATCAGCGCGATCCGCGTCGGTTCGGGAACGCTCCATTGAAAACGAACCGGCTCGGCGCCCCACGCCTTGCGCGGGCCAATATACGGAGCATCCCACCAGGCCAGATCGGCTGCAGCGATGACGCCGGTGCCGGCAAGGGTGTGCAGCAGCTTGCGACGAGTTAGCGAACGGCGCTCATCCATTTTGGGCCTCCCGATAGCCAGGCCTTTTCGGCTCTCGTGCCATCATGCCATAGCATTCCGGGCGGGAGAAGGTGCGCGGTCAAATGAGATTCACGTCGCCGATCAGGGCAACGCGATCATGCAAGAACCGCAACCTTTGCCTCCGCCGGCTGCGCGGGAACGCCGTCATACAATCCGGCGATTTTCGCGCGCTGTGCGACCAGCGCCAGCACCGCGTCGATCGACGGCGTCGGGATGCGGGTGAGGCGTCCCATTTCCTGGACCACCGTCACCAGCGGATCGATCTCCATCGGCCGGCTGCGTTCGAGATCCTGCAGCATCGAGGTCTTGTGCGCGCCGACCTTGCGCGCGCCTTCGATCCTGCGTTCGACATCGACGCGGAATTGGATGCCGAAGGTTTCGGCGATGGTTTGCGTCTCCAGCATGATCGCTTTCGACAGCGCGCGCGTCGCCGGATCGGAGCAGATCACATCCAGCGTCGCATGGGTGAGGGCGCTGATCGGATTGAGGCAAACATTGCCCCACAGTTTCAGCCAGATTTCATCGCGAATGCGATCCAGCACCGGCGCCTGCAGTCCGGCCACGACGAATAGCGCGGACAGCCGCTCGACATCCGAACTTTTTTCTCCCGAAGGCTCGCCGAGCGGAAAGCGGTTGCCGTAGACATGGCGGATCACGCCGGGCGCCTCGATCTCGGTCGCCGGATAGACGATGCAGCCGATGGCCCGCTCAGGGCCGAGTTCGCGCCATTGCCGTCCGCCGGGATCGATGCTCTCCAATCTCGAGCCTTCGCACGCGTTACCGTGCTTGTAGAAGTACCAATAGGGGATGCCGTTCACCGCGGTGACGATGCGTGTGTGCGGTCGGAGCAGCGGCTTCATCGCTTCGATCACGCCGGTGATGGAATGCGCCTTCAGGCAGATAATGACGACATCCTGCGGTCCGAGCTCGGCGGGATTGTCGGTACAGCGCGGTCGCGCTACGTGCTCTTCATCGCCGATCAGCAGTTTGAGCCCGTCGGCCTGCATCGCCGCGAGGTGGGCGCCGCGCGCGACCAGGCTGACGTCGGCCCCGGCCTGTGCCAGCTTGACACCGAGATAGCCGCCGATTGCCCCGGCGCCGTAAATGCAAATTTTCACTGTTGTTCTTTAGGCAAGCGCGTACAGGTCCCGGCAGGAACCGATCATGGATCGATGAGAGGCTGTCTCGGCGACGGGGCGCTTGGCCTTATGAGGCGGCGCCTCAGGCGACCGCGGAATGCTGCGCGTCGTTGCCGTTATTTTCGAGCGCGGTGCTGATGTCCTGGATGGTGATCACACCGATCAGGGTGTAGTCGTCGATGACGGGCACATGCCGGATCTGGTGCCTGTTCATCAGATGCCGGACGTGATCGAGCGTGTCAGTCGATTGACACGAAATCAGCTCCTGCACCGAGATCAACTGCGAAACCTTGAGATTGACGCCGGCCGCGCCGTGCTCGGCGATGGCGCGGACCACGTCGCGCTCGGTGAACATGCCGGCGCAAGTATTGCCCTCGGTGCGGACGACGTCCTTGACCACCAGGGCGCTGACGTCGCCGGCGCGCATCAACTGGGCGGCAATGGCGACGGTCTCGTTCATGCGCACCGTCGCGATGCGGGTGCTTTTCTTGCGCAGGATGTCTCCGACTTTCATCGCAACCTCCTTAAGGTCGTTGGCAACTCTATGGTGGTATACATTATGCCAATTGTCAAACTGAATCGTCGATGGTTGTCCTCGAGTTTAAGATGAAGAAGAGGCAGCAATACTGACGTTTTTGAGCGTCACGCCATTAACGCCAGCCTATCACATGCTGACTGCCGCCGCGCTGGAGAACCGCAGGTATACCAGGCCGGAGGATATTTTGTTCGGAACTGTTCGGCATTCAAAACGCCGGCACAAAAAGCGCGCCCATCTGAATGATGAGCGCGCTTTTTTCAGGTCCTGCGGAGGGGTTAAGCCACCTGCGACCTGGCGACCACCACTTTGCGCCACGGCTTGAGCACCACGATGGCGAGCACCGAGGCGAGGATATTCGCGCCGGCGGCGATCAGGAACACAGCGTCCCAGGTCCCCGACGACTGCTGCATGTAGTTCGCCAAAGGCACCAGCAGGGCCGCGGTGCCTTTGGCCGTATAAAGCAGGCCGGCATTGGTGGTGGCGAATTTCGCGCCGAAGGTGTCGGTGCAGGTCGATGGGAAGAGCGAGTAGATCTCACCCCAGGCGAAGAACACCAGGCCGGAAAGGATCACGAACCAGACCGGATCGTGGCCCAGCATGTACAGTGCCCAGATGCCGACGCCTTCGATGCCAAAGGCGATGAACATCGTGTTCTCGCGGCCGATCATGTCGGAGATCCAGCCGAAGAACGGACGCGTCAGGCCGTTGAGGACACGGTCGATGGTCGCGGCGAATGTCACCGCCGTCATCGTCATTCCGACCAAGGTGACCGGGATGGCATCGACCTTCCAGTCGACGGCGATGGGCTTGAGGTTGGCGGTCACCATCAATCCGCCGGCGCCGACGATCACGAACATGAAGTACATCAGCCAGAAAATCGGACTGCGGATCACTTCCATCGGCGCGTAGTTACGCCGCGTCTGCTGCAGGTTTACGTTCTGAACCACCGCGGGGACCTGTCCGGGCTTCGGCGCGAACAGGAAGAAGGCGAGAATCACGATCAGGATGCCTTGCCCGAGACCGAAATAAAGGAAGGTGGCCTGGAAGCCGGAATCCTTGATCATGGCCTGGATCGGCGCCACCGTCAGCGCGGAGCCCGCGCCGAATCCCGCCGCGGTGATGCCGGCGGCGAGGCCGCGTTTGTCCGGAAACCATTTCAGCGCATTGCCGACGCAGGTGCCGTAGACGCCGCCCGCTCCGATGCCCGCGACGATCATGCCGAAGTAATAACCGTTGAGGCTGGTGGCTTGCGCGTTGATCACCCATCCGATGGCGCACAGGATGCCGCCTAACAGAACCACGATTCGCGGGCCGTATTTATCGACGAACCAGCCTTCGACCGGCACCAGCCAGGTCTCGAACAGCACGAACAGCGTGAACGCCCACTGGATCGACGCGCGATCCCATCCGAATTGCTTCTCGATGTCGGGGACGAAGAACGTCCAGCCATATTGATAGTTGGCGATCATCACCATGGCGGCGACGCCGACAGCCAGTTGCGTCCAACGATATGCGTCGCTTACCCGCGCGGCTGCAGGAGCCGCTCCATGAACCATATCCGTCATATTTCCTCCGGCGCTGTTCGTTCTTATGCGACAGCTTTCTCAGCGGCATACTGGTATATGATATGCCAGTAGACAAGAGAAATCTTGACATTTTGTCGCAGTATACGCGTTCGGCTGTGGCGGAAGTACGGGGAAAATCGGCGCGAGACGGCGAGTTCAGCCCGTCCGGCGGCACGCGTTCGCTGCGTAAAGACGGCAGGATGCTCCGCCGGCTGCTATTGCCGCCTAATCAGGCCGCCGCGGCTCGCAGGCGGGTGTAGCCTTGCTGGATCACGGACCAGAACAGCGCGATCAGTCCAAGGATCATGATGGTGCTGACCAGCGTGTTGGAAAAGAACACGCCGAGCGAGCCTTGCGACCCCAGCAGCGACTGCCGGAATGCCTCTTCCGCCTTGTCGCCGAGCACGATGGCCAGCACCAGCGGGGCGAGCGGGTAGTTGCACTTCTTGAGCAGGTAGCCGACCACGCCGAACACCAGCATCAGCATCACGTCGAACGTGCTTGAGTGGACCGAATAGGCGCCGATCGCGCAAAGCACCAGGATGAGCGGCGCGATGATGCTGAAAGGAACGCGCAGGATCGCGGCGAAGATCGGCACGCAGGTGAGCACCACGAACAGTCCGACGAGATTGCCCAGGTACATCGAGGCGATCAGGCCCCAGACGAATTCCTTCTGCTCGACAAACAACATCGGACCCGGCTGCAGGCCCCAGATCAGCAGCCCGCCGAGCAGAACGGCAGCCGTCGGGGAGCCGGGCACGCCGAGCGAAAGCATCGGCAACAACGCCGCCGTCCCCGCCGCATGGGCCGCCGTTTCCGGTGCGATCACGCCTTCGATTTCGCCCTTGCCGAAATTGTTGCCGTTCTTCGAGACACGCTTGGCAATGCCGTAACTCATAAAGGACGCCGGCGTCGCGCCCGCCGGCGTAATGCCCATCCAGCAGCCGATGACGCAGGAGCGCAACGAGGTGATCCAGTACTTGGGCAATTCCTTCCAGGTCTGCAGCACCACCTGCAAATTGATCTTTGCGTTGCCGCCGCGGAAGCTCAGACCTTCCTCCATCGTCAGCAGGATTTCGCCGATGCCAAACAGGCCGATCACGGCGATCAGGAAGTCGAAGCCATTGAGCAGTTCGGTGAAGCCGAATGTCAGGCGCAACTGGCCGGTGATGGAGTCGAGCCCCACGGCCGCGAGCGCAAAGCCGACCATCATTGCCGCAATGGTCTTGAAAGGCGGTTCCTTGCTCAAGCCGACGAAACTGCAAAAGGCGAGAAAGTACACCGCGAATTTTTCCGCGGGCCCGAATTGCAGCGCGAAGCTCGCGACCAGCGGCGCGACAAGCGTGATCATGATGACGGCGAACAGGGCGCCGACGAAGGAGGAGGTGAAGGCCGCCGTCAAGGCTTCGCCGGCCTTGCCCCGCTGCGCCATCGGATAGCCGTCGAACGTCGTCGCCACCGACCAGGGTTCACCGGGTATGTTGAAAAGAATCGAGGTGATGGCGCCGCCGAACAACGCGCCCCAATAGATACAGGACAGCATGATGATGGCCGACGTCGGCGGCATGCTGAAGGTCAGCGGCAGCAGGATCGCCACGCCGTTGGCGCCGCCCAGTCCCGGAAGCACGCCGATGATGACGCCGAGCACGATGCCGACGATCATCACCATAATGTTGAAGGGCTGCAGCGCTACCGCAAAGCCGTGAAAAAGATTGACGATTTCTTCCAT
The DNA here is from genome assembly GCF_036009065.1 of Bradyrhizobium sp. Taxonomy (GTDB): domain Bacteria; phylum Pseudomonadota; class Alphaproteobacteria; order Rhizobiales; family Xanthobacteraceae; genus Bradyrhizobium. The sequence continues at coordinate 15,100 of NZ_DASYMN010000057.1, forward strand.
CTATCCAAGTCCTGAAAACGAAAGCCGACGCACGACGACGCTAGAGACCGAGCCATTCCTCGATCGGACCCTTGGGAAGCGGGACCAGAAACCAACGCTCGAAAATGAAGTAGGTGACGATGGGCATGCCGAATGCCACGCCGAGGACAACGGGCCAGCTGTATTTGCCGAGCCATCGCATGAACCACCCGATGAAGACGATTGACGCGACATAGAGGCCGGTGAACGGCATGGAACCGACATAGATCGCCGTGGGAACGACCACGCTCATCACCTGACGAAGCTGTCCCCACTCCGCGAAAAGGCCATCGTTATTGTCGCGCAACGTGTTCCATAGATTGACCGCGCTGGAAACCACGATGAAAATTCCGATATAGAACGGAAAGAACCCGGCGCGCGGACCTTCCGCGCCCCAGTTGATTCCAGCCTTGACGCTGCCGACAATCACGATCACGCCGAACAGCGCGATCAGCAGCGTGACGCCGGCTTCCACCGCCTTGTGCGATGGGCCGGCGTTATCTGAGCTATGCGTAGTCATGGAAACTCCATGCGGGCTTGCGAATTCCATGCCCGCCGTTCGCGCTGTGCACCGGTTTGCGGTCGATCAGCTTCCGTCGATCAGTTTCCTGTAGCGAGGAAACCGGCCTCTTTCATCAGGCCTTCGTGGCGCTTTTCCTCGACCTCGACCCACTTGGCATAATCGGCTCCGGTGAGGAAGGTCGTGTTGAACGCGCCGCTCTTCATGAAGTCCTGCCACTCGGGAGTGGCGCGCACCTTTGTGAACAGGTCGATGTAATAGTCGACCTGATCCTTGGTGGCCTTGGGCGACATGAAAATGCCGCGCAGCATCAGATATTCGATGTCGAGGCCCTGCGACTTGCAGGTCGGAATATCTTTCCAGCCCTTGCCGTCCGCAATCTGCTCGTCATAGGTCATCTGCTTGGCATCGAACACGCAAAGCGGACGGAGCTTGCCGCCGCGCCATTGCGCGACCGCCTCGATCGGATTGTTGACCGTCGAATCGACGTGGTTTCCGACCAGCTGAACCGCGACTTCTCCGCCGCCCTTGTAGGGGATGTAGGTCAACTTGGTGCCGGTGGCTTTTTCAAGCGCTACCGTGATGATCTGGTCTTCCTGTTTCGATCCGGTGCCGCCCATCTTCATGGTGCCGGGCGGCGCTTTCTTCAACGCGTCGACGAAATCTTTCGTGTCCTTGTACGGCTTCTCGGCATTGACCCATAGCACGAACTCGTCGAGCGCCAGCATCGCGACCGGAGTGAGATCCTTCCAGCTGAAAGGAATTCCGGTTGCGAGCGGGGTGGTGAACAGATTCGACAGGGTGATGACGATCTTGTGCGGATTGCCGGCCGACGTCTTCAGATCGAGGAAGCCTTCGCCGCCGGCGCCGCCGGATTTGTTGATGACCACCATCGGCTGCTTCATCAGATTGTGCTTGGTGACGATGCCCTGGATGGTCCGGGCCATCTGATCGGCGCCGCCGCCGGTGCCGGCGGGAACGATGAATTCGACCGGCCGCACCGGCTCCCAGGCGGCAACGGCAGGCGCCGTGAAACCGCTCGCGCACAATACGGCGACCGCGCTAAGCGCAATATGTGAGGCAGATTGTTTCATGTTTCTCTCCCATCCAATTCTGACTACTCCGGTCTTTGGCCGGCGTTTTGGCACAGGCTGTCTTGAGCCGTGCGATTCTAGCATCGTTCGGTCGCCCGCGCGCCCCGCGTGTGTCGCAGCGACGGCGACTACCATGTGAGCAGGCTGCCGCGCGCGATAGCAGGACAAAAGTTGAATGCGCTCGGGTTGGCAGGTGCCCATCGCATTGACGCCGTACGGCTTACACCTTCATCGTGTTCCCAAGGGCGCGTTTTTTGTTTTTTTGAGATTCAGCGCTGCCGCCGCATACTCTTGTATGCATTATGCCAGAGCGCAAGCAATTGTAGGCGGGGTGGTCCAAAATGCCGCAGGGTTGCATGGGCGCGCGGCGCCAGCCGTTGCAAAAATGCTCCGGTAAGCCGGCCCATTCGTCGAAAGTATTAATTCGAGACGATTGCCTGTCGGAATTTCATAGGATGTCAGGATGCTGTGCGCCGAGCACTAACGCGCTGAGGTTGTTTGGCGGCCTCTTTCTTTTTTTGTGTTCCGCCAGCTTCTCAAGCTGCTTTTTAGTCGGTCCAATCACACCGATCTGATTCGAGGCTGCCCGCCGGACGGCGGCGCGAGAAAGGGCAACGAGTTCAGTTCGCTTCATGAATCGTCTCCTGCGTCACCCAACAAACTGAACCTGAAGATAATGCGTCATTGCGAGGAGCACTTGCGACGAAGCAATCCAGTCTGCTCTTGCGGCCCTGGATTGCTTCGCTTCGCTCGCAATGACGATTCGTGGGGCGCCGCCTATTCAGCCGCAACCTTCCGCGGCGGATCCAGCGCGCCGGAATCGTGGATCTCCGCGACCTGGTGGTCGCTGAAGCCCAGCACCTGGCGCAGGATTTCGTCGGTATGTTCGCCGAGCAGCGGCGAGCGCGTCACTTCGCTCGGGCTTTCGGACATCTTGATCGGGTTACCGACCGAGAAGTATTTGCCGCGCTCGGGGTGATCGACTTCGACGATGGTGCCGGTGGCGCGCAGCGACTGGTCCTCGATCAGTTCCTTCATCGACAGGATCGGGCCGCAGGGAATGTCGTCCTTGTTGAGGATATCCATGGCCTCGAACTTGGTCTTGGTCATGGTCCATTGCTCGATGCGCGCGAAAATAAGATTCAAACGCGACAGCCGGGCTGGCGGCTTGGCGTAGTCGGGATGGGTCTTCCAGCCCGGCTCGCCGATCACGTCGCAGATCTTCTCCCACACCGGCGCCTGGGTGATGAAATAGATGTAGGCGTTGGGATCGGTCTCCCAGCCCTTGCATTTGAGGATGCGGCCGGGCTGGCCGCCGCCGGAATCGTTGCCCGCGCGCGGCACGGCGTCGCCAAACGGAATTCCCTCGCCGTACTGGCTGTATTCCGTGAGCGGACCATGGGCGAGGCGCTGCTGGTCGCGCAGTTTTACGCGTGCAAGATTGAGCACGCCGTCCTGCATCGCGGCGGTGACCTTCTGGCCTTTGCCGGTCATGGTGCGCTGATAAAGCGCGGTGACGATGCCGAGCGCCAGGTGCAACCCGGTGCCGCTGTCGCCAATCTGCGCGCCGGTGACCAGCGGCAGGCCGTCGCGGAATCCGGTGGTCGATGCCGAGCCGCCGGTGCATTGCGCGACGTTCTCATAGACCTTGCAGTCTTCATATGGACCGGGCCCAAAACCCTTGATCGAGGCCACGATCATTTTCGGATTGATGCTCTGGATTTTCTCCCACGGAAATCCCATGCGGTCGAGCACGCCGGGCCCGAAATTCTCTACCAGCACGTCGCAGCTCTTGATCAGCGCGGTCAGCACTTCCTTGCCCTTCGGGTTCTTGGTGTCGAGCGTGATCGAGCGCTTGTTGTGGTTCAGCATGGTGAAATACAGGCTGTCGACGTTCGGCACGTCGCGCAGCTGACCGCGCGTGATATCGCCGACGCCGGGGCGCTCGACCTTGATCACGTCGGCGCCGAACCAGGCCAGCAACTGCGTGCAGGTCGGTCCCGACTGGACGTGGGTGAAATCGAGGATGCGAACGCCCTTCAGCGCCTTGGTCATTTGTCTTGCTCCGTTAAATCGATATCGTCCTGCCCACGGTAGGGGACGTCATTTCTTCTTCAGCTTGCTCTGCGGATTGAGATTGCCGATACGGCCGCTCTCGCTGCCGGCCGCAGGATCCAGCACCGCGTTGATGAGGGTCGGCGTGCCGCTATCCATCGCGGCATTGACGGCGCGCTTGAGTTCATCGGGGCTGGTCGCATTGACGCCGACGCCGCCAAACGCTTCCATCATCTTGTCGTAGCGCGAACCCTTGACGAAAACGGTCGGCGCCGGGTCGGAACTGACGGAATTGACGTCGGTGCCGCGATAGATGCCGTCATTGTTGAAGATGACGATACAAACCGGCAGCTTGTAGCGGCAGATCGTCTCGACCTCCATGCCGGAAAAGCCGAATGCACTGTCGCCTTCGATCGCGAGCACGGGCTTGCCGGTTTCGATCGCCGCGGCGATGCAATAGCCCATGCCGATGCCCATGATGCCCCAGGTGCCGACGTCGATGCGCTTGCGCGGCTGATACATGTCGACGATGCCGCGCGCCAGATCGAGAGTGTTGGCGCCTTCGTTGACCAGGATGGCGTCCGGCCGCTCCTTGACGATGGTGCGCAGCACGCCGAGCGCGCCGTGGTAATCCATCGGCACGTTGTTGTTCATCAGCCGCGGCGCCATCTTGGCGACGTTCTCGTCACGCTTGCTGGCCACCGTCTTGATCCAGTCGGCCACCTTCAACGGGAAGGGGTCCTCACCCTTCGCGTCGAGCATCGCCGCAACGCACGAGCCGATGTCGCCGACGACCGGGGCGACGATCTCGACGTTCGAATCCATTTCCTTCGGCTCGATATCGATCTGGATAAATTTCTTCGGTTCGGTGCCCCAGGCCTTGCCCTTGCCGTGCGACAGCAGCCAGTTCAAACGCGCGCCGATCAGCATCACGACATCGGATTGCGCGAGCACGGTCGAGCGCGCGGCACCCGCGCATTGCGGATGGGTGTCGGGGAGCAGGCCCTTGGCCATGCTCATCGGCAGGAAGGGAATGCCGCTCTTTTCGACCAGTTGGCGGATCGCGTCGTCGGCCTGGGCATAGGCCGCACCCTTGCCGAGAATGATCAACGGCTTCTTGGCGCTCTTGAGCACATCGAGTGCGCGCTTGATCGAATCGGGTGAAGGAATCTGCGCTGGCGCCGGGTCGATCACTTTCACCAGCGACTGCCGGCCCGCCTCCGCATCCATCACCTGGCCGAACAGTTTTGCGGGCAGGTCGAGATAGACGCCGCCTGGACGGCCCGAAACCGCGGCGCGGATGGCACGCGCGAGACCAATGCCGATGTCCTGCGCGTGCAGCACACGGAACGCCGCCTTGCACAGCGGCTTGGCGATCGCAAGCTGATCCATCTCTTCATAGTCGCCCTGCTGCAGGTCGACGATCTCGCGTTCGGACGAGCCGGAGATCAGGATCATCGGAAAACAGTTGGTGGTGGCGTGGGCGAGCGCGGTCAGGCCGTTGAGAAAGCCCGGCGCCGACACCGTGAGACACACGCCGGGCTTTTTGGTCAGGTAACCTGCGATCGACGCCGCATAGCCGGCGTTCTGCTCATGACGGAACGAGATGACGCGGATGCCCGCGGCCTGAGCCATGCGGCCGAAGTCGGTGATCGGGATGCCGGGCACGCCATAGATGGTGGTGAGGCCGTTGAGCTTGAGCGCATCGATAATGAGGTTGAAGCCGTCGGTCTGCTCGCGTTCGGCCTCAGTGGTATTTGCGGCAATGCTCTGTACTGTTGCGGACATTCCGCCTTCTCCCTGATCGTTTTCTTGGTTCGGACGAGTTCATCGTCTTCTGTAAAAAGGTCTAGTTGAACAGTTCCTGGCCGTGCGCCTCGACATAGGCCGCGAGCCCCAGCGTGTGGTCGCGCGCGCGCTTTTCAGCGAGCTCGGTATCGCGCTCCTCGAGCGCTTCGATGATAGCCAGATGCTCGGGCAGCGAGGTCGCGGTGCGATCGACGCGTCCGATGGTCAATTGCCGGTAGCCGCGCACATGCAGCAGGATGTCGTTGGTCATGTCGACCAGAACAGGCGATTCGCTCAGCGAAATCAGCGCCTGGTGGAAGGCGATGTTGGCCTTGGAATATTCCTCGACATGGTCCTGCGGCAGGCGGTCCTTGCCGAAATGCTTGAAGAAGTCGCGCAGCGCGGAGATGTCTTTTTTGCGCGCGGTGGTGGTGATCAGCCGCGCCGCCATGCTCTCGAGCGCGGCCCAGGCGCGGATCATGTCGACGATCTCCGTCTTGGTCCGGCGCACCACGACGATGCCGCGGCGCGGCACGGTTTTCACAAAACCGTCCTGCTCCAGCATCGCGATCGCTTCGCGGATCGGCGTGCGGCTGACGCCGAGACGCTCCGACAACGCGCGCTCGTCGAGCATGACCTGCTCAGGCGTGGCGTAGATGTCCATCTTCAGAATGGCTTCCTTCAAGGCTTCATAGGCCTTGTTTTTGAAGCTGGTCTCCGGTGCAATGCGGACGATTGCAATTTCTGCTTCAGCCATGATGGGTGGCGCCTTGGTTTGTTTCCGTGCGGGCATGACTGGTCTCCTCCAACAGGAGACGTCTTAATAGCAGAATAAATCCGCTCGTTTTTTGGCATACCAGATACCACCATGTCAAGTTGCCCTTGTTTTCGGCGTTCGCCGGGGCGAGGGTGACTTGACAAGCTTGTTTCTGGCATACCAAATGCCATAAAGCCGCTCGTCGGGCAATTTTACCAAAGAAACGGACGTCAGGGAGAAGCCAATGTCTCATTCCAAGGATGCGGTTCGCAAGATTCTCGACGCGGTGAAAGCGGACAAGCGCAGCAGTCTCACGGCGCCCGAGGGCAAACTGGTCTGCGACGCCTATGGCATCCCGGTTCCCAGGGAAGGCGTGGCGAAATCCGCGGCCGAGGCGGTCAAGCTCGCGAGCGACATGGGTTTTCCGGTGGTGATGAAAATCGTCTCGCCGGACATCCTGCACAAGACCGAGGCCGGCGGCGTGATGGTGGGCGTCAAGACCGCCGCCGATGTCGAAAAGAATCATGCGGCGATCCTGGCGAACGCCAAGAAATACAAGTCGGATGCCAAGATCGAAGGCATCCAGGTGCAGCAGATGCTGCTGGGCGGTCAGGAAGTCATCATCGGTGCGGTGACCGACGGATCGTTCGGCAAGCTGGTGGCGTTTGGTCTCGGTGGCGTGCTGGTCGAGGTGCTGAAAGATATCACCTTCCGCCTTGCGCCCGCCACCAAACAGGACGCGCTGTCGATGCTGGACGGCATCCAGGCCCACGAGATGCTCAAAGGCGTGCGCGGCAGCGATCCCACCAACCGCGATGCGATCGCCGACATCATCGTCAACGTCTCGCAGCTCATTACCGACTTCCCGGAAATTTCCGAGATGGACCTCAATCCGGTGTTCGCGACCAAATCGGACGCGATTGCCGCCGACGTCCGCATTGTGGTCGATTTCGACCCAAAACCGCCGCGTCCGCGTCCGAACCACGACGATATCGTGCGCCAGATGAACCGCATCATGAAGCCGAAGTCGGTGGCGGTGATCGGCGCCTCCGCCGAGACCGGCAAGATCGGCAACTCGGTGATGAAGAACCTGATCAACGGCGGCTACAAGGGCGAGATCTATCCGATCCAT
>NZ_DASYMN010000058.1:0-2990 GCF_036009065.1 Bradyrhizobium sp.
GGGCTCGCGGTCGCCGCGTTGATGGCAGGCGCCGCCGCTGCCATTCTAGTCCTGCGTCGCTACTCGGCTTCATCCGCTCTCATCCTAGGAGCGGGAGCGTTGGTAGCCGGCCTGCTCGGGGTTCTCGCCGGAGCAAATGTCGCGTCGCCTTCCCTGCTGTTGGCAAGTTCCGCGTTCGCTGGCATCGGCTTCGGCGCTGCCTATCTCGGGGCGCTGGGCAGCATCGCGCCACTGGCGGAACCGCATGAGCGCGGCGCCTTGATGGCGGCTTTCTATATCGAGGGCTATCTGTCCATGGCTTTGCCTGCTGTCGGCGCCGGCTACTTGGCGCGGGAGATCGGGCTACTTGCGGCGGCCAACGTGTTCGGTGCTGCTCTCATCCTGCTCGCGTGCGCGGCGATATTCCTTGCGCTCGCTCAGCGTCGAGACCTTAGCCGGCGCAAGAGATCAGCAGCGTGTAGCGTGTAGCCCGGATTAAGCGGCAGCGAAATCCGGGGATGCTGCAAGACCTTTGAATACGGTTTTCTTGGCGGCGGCTTCATCCAAATGAAACGGCTGCGGATCGAACTCCGCAGCAAACCGCTTTGTATCTTCCGTCGTGACCGTAACCTCGCCGGTTTTGAAACGCATCCCCAACGCCAGGTCGTCGAACCACTCGATCATTTTTGCTTCGCCTCCAGTGAACTACGCTGATCTCTTGCGCCGGCTAAGGTCTCGACGCTGAGCGAGGGCAAGGAATATCGCCGCGCACGCGAGCAGGATGAGAGCAGCACCGAACACGTTGGCCGCCGCAAGTAGCCCAATCTCCTGCGCCAAATAGCCGGCGCCGACAGCAGGCAAAGCGTGGGACAGATAGCCCTCGATATAGAAAGCCGCCATCAAGGCGCCGCGCTCATGCGGTTCCGCCAGTGGCGCGATGCTGCCCAGCGCGCCGAGATAGGCAGCGCCGAAGCCGATGCCAGCGAGCGCGGAACTTGCCAACAGCAGGGAAGGCGACGCGACATTTGCTCCGGCGAGAACCCCGAGCAGGCCGGCTACCAACGCTCCCGCTCCTAGAATGAGAGCGGATGAAGCCGAGTAGCGACGGAGGACTAGAATGGCAGCGGCGGCGCCTGCCATCAACGCGGCGACCGCGAGCCCGCCCAACCAGGCGGCGGCAGGGTCGGTTATCGTCACGAGCAAGGACGGCATCAGCGCCAGGTAGAAGCCCGATAGGGCCCAAAGCGCTACATTGATCGGGGTCATGGCGAGGAATGCGACCCGCGCCCGCGCCGGCACAGCGACCCTCGGCTTGAAGGACCATCGGTGGAGCGATCGCGCAGTGATCGTTTCAGGGGCGTGCGCCGTCCGGATCGCCTGGACGACGACGAGCGCGAACAGCAGGACATAGCCGAGATGGAGTGGCGCAGGCGCGTATTGCGCCAGAAGGCCGGAACCCACTGCCCCGAACGCCGTGCCTGCTATCGTCGCGAGAGCGTTGGTCAGCGCTCCTCCCTGCCGGTCGATGTCGAGCATGGCAGCCCCGAGCGATGTGGTCGCAAGGCCGGTCGCGAAGCCCTGGATCAGCCGGGCAAACACCAACCACTCGATACTCCGAGCCGTGAGAAAGAGCACGAGGGCGACGCCCTCAAACGTCAGCGCCGCTAGGATGACAGGGCGACGACCTGCCCGATCGGATAGCGACCCAAAGATGAGTAGGGCGGCAAGTAGGGCCAATGCATAAACCGCGAAGATCACGGTGAGCATCAATGAAGAGAACCCCCATTCTTGCTGATACAGACGATACAGGGGGGTAGGTACGCTTGCCGCCGCGAGGAACAAAATCAACGTCACAGCATGGAGGAAGCGAGGCTGCCGATCCTGAGCGAAAGCTTCGGCCGTAGAGGTGGTCATGCGCGTGACCTCGTGGTAAAAGCAAAAAGTTTGCTTTTGGTGGTATACCTTCAACCGGCCACAAAAGCAAATCGTTAGCGTTAAGATGGGGCGGAGGCGCGTCAGAGAATGCAGAAGGAGGCAGTCGACAGGTCCAGTCCGCGACCCGGCGGGCGGAGCGCGCGGGTGCAGAAGGCCGTGCATCGGGCCGTTCGCGAGCTTCAGGCCGATGGTGGCGAAGGGGAACTGACCGTGCCCGCCGTCGCGGCTCGGGCGGGGGTCACGCCGTCGACGATTTACCGACGCTGGGGGACGCTGTCGCAGCTTTTGTCCGACGTGGCGCTGGAGAAGTTGCGCCCCGAAACGGCCCCCGTTGACACGGGAAGCCTCAAGGGGGACCTAACTCTGTGGCTTGAACAGTATGTTGAGGAGATGGCTTCCGCCCCGGGGCGTGCGATGATCCGTGACATACTCCGCGAAACGCTGCCGGGGAATGCCAGCCAATGCTCCGCTTTCACCTATGGGCAGATCGAAACCATTCACGCTCGTGCACTCGACCGAGGTGAATTAGCGCCTCCGGCAAAGCTCTTGTTGGAACGCGTCATCGCGCCCGTCATGTATCGGATTTTGTTCACTCCGGCGCCGCCCACGGCCGAAGAAGCGCACCGCCTTCTCGACGAGGTCCTGACGTACCCGTTAGGGCAAAGCAACACCGACGGCCACGGCCAATAAATGACGGCTCTCCGGTCCCAAAGCAGACCCACTCAAGATCAACTTGCCGGATGGGACTTCGCTATGGCTCGAACCAATTTGAGGTGTCACTTAGCGAACGTCCCACTCGGCGAAGCGCCCGACATCGACTTTCTCTGAGCCCGACAGACATTCCGCTTCGGATGCGCTCGTAAATGCGCGATCTGAAATGTCGGCACTTTGGCGCATCGGCCGACATTAGCTGGCAATTGAACGAGGACCGGTTAGAACGCCAAAGCAGAAACCCTGATCCGTTAACGCATTGAGAGGTGACTGCTGTTCGTCACCTCACCATCGGAGTTGCAATCTTTGCGATGCGGCGCAATGGCCCTTGCGAATACCGGCGCTGCGGCTTTTCACCGAAGACA
>NZ_DASYMN010000059.1:0-3584 GCF_036009065.1 Bradyrhizobium sp.
CCTGACCAACACGCTGATGACCGACATGAAGCGCTTCGACCTGATGATGGGCATCAACACCCGCGGCACCTTCATGGTGTCGAAAACCTGCATCCCGCATCTGAAGAGGTCCGAGAATCCGCACATCCTGATGCTGTCGCCGCCGCTCGACATGAAGACAAAATGGTTCGAGCATTCGACCGCCTACACCATGGCCAAGTTCGGCATGAGCATGTGCGTGCTCGGCATGGCCGGCGAATTGAAGCGCGACGGCGTCGCCGTCAACGCGCTGTGGCCGCGCACCACCATCGCCACCGCGGCGGTAGGCAACCTGCTCGGCGGCGACGCCATGATGCGCGCCAGCCGCACCCCGGAGATCATGGGCGACGCGGCCTATGCGATCTTCACAAAACCTTCGCGGGAATTCACCGGACATTTCTGCATCGACGACAAGGTGCTTTACGCCGGCGGCGTGCGCGACTTCGAACCCTATCGGGTCGATCCAACGGTGCAGCTAATGTCGGATTTCTTCGTGCCCGATGACGACGTGGCGCCGCCCGGGGTTACCGTGCTGCCGCTGCCGTCGGTTTCGGCTGCGACGAAGCGTTAACACAACCATAACAGGGAGGAACACTCGATGCCGACACGACGCGACCTTCTGCTTGCTTCCATTGCTGCCGGAGTTGCCATGAAAACCCGAACCGTTTTCGCCAAGGCGGCGCAGCCCGCCACGCCGGTGAATTTCGAGGTGCCGGCCGGCGCCTGCGACTGCCACACCCATATCCACCCCGACCCGGCAAAATTCCCGTTCTTCGCAGGCCGCGTCTACACGCCGGAACTGGCCTCGCCCGAGGAAATGTCGGAACTGCACAAGGCGCTGAAGATGGAGCGCGTGGTGGTCGTGACGCCGAGCATCTACGGCACCGACAATTCAGCGTCGCTGTTCGGCATGACCGCGCGGGGAGCCACGGCCCGCGGTGTCGCCGTGATCGATGACAAGACTTCCGAGAGCGACCTCGACGCCATGGGCCAAGCGGGTTTTCGCGGTGTCCGGCTCAATCTCGCCACCGGCGGCACCAGCGATCCCAATGTCGGACGACAGCGCTTTCAGGCCGCCGTCGAGCGCATGAAGAACCGCGGCTGGCACATCCAGATGTACACGTCGCTTCCGATGATTTCCGCGATCAAGGATCTGGTCGCGACGTCGCCGGTAACGCTGGTGTTCGACCATTTCGGCGGCGCGCAGGCCGCGCTCGGCGTGGAGCAGCCCGGTTTTGCCGATCTGGTGGATCTGGTGAAATCCGGTAAAGCCTATGTCAAGATCTCCGGCGCCTATCGCGCCTCCAAGCTCGGGCCGGACTATCCCGATGCCGCGCCGCTCGCAAAAATGCTGATCGCGGCGAACCCGGATCGCATCGTCTGGGGCACCGATTGGCCGCATCCGGATTCGGTCACGCCGCCCGGAAAGCAGATCACCGACGTGACGCCGCTGTTCCAGATCGACGACGGCCGCCTGCTCAACCAGCTGCCGGTGTGGGCGCCCGATGCCGCCACCCGTAAGAAAATCCTGGTCGACAATCCGGCCCGCCTTTACGGATTCTAGGCGCCAAACGCGCTAGAGAATCCGCATGCCGCGAAAGCTTGTCGCAGGCGGCTTGATCCTGGCGATACTCATTGCGTTGGTTGCTTTGGGTATCGCCTTCCGCCCCGATCGCGCGATCCGTGTCGCCACCGGCTTCGTGGCCCACACGATCTGCTCGAAAACTTTCGTCTCCGGGCTCGATCCGCAAACGGTGTTCGCCGAAACCCTGGACCGCCAGGGCATCCGCCGGCTGCGCCGGGGCCTGAACTATCGCCTCGACCGCGCAAGCGGAATCGTCGATGCATCGTTCGCCGGCATGCTCGGCAGCCGCGCGGCGTTTCACGATGGCTTCGGCTGCGTCACCCTTGTCGGGCCCGCAAAACCCTATTTGCTCAAAAGCGACATCGCCGCGTTGAAGATTCCGAAAACTCCTCCGCTGCTGCCGGAAATCGCCGGTGCGTCCGTGGTCGAACCGTCCGACGCGAAATTGAAGACAGCGCTCGATCACGCCTTCGAGGAGCCGGCCGAGCCGCCGTTCCGCAGAACAAAAGCGGTGGTTGTGGTGCAGGACGGCAAGGTGATCGCTGAGCGCTACGCCGACGGCATCGGCGTCGACACGCCGCTGCCCGGATTTTCCATGACCAAGTCCGTAGTCAACGCCTTGATCGGTCTTCTCACGCAACAAGGCCTGGTCACCCCGTCTTTCACGGCGCCGATCGCCGAATGGCGCAGCGCTACCGACCCGCGGCGCGAGATCGAGATCGAGCATCTGATGCGCATGACCACCGGGCTCGCGCTCGATGAAACCAATTCCGGTTTCGATCTGTCCAGCCAGATGCTTTATCTGTACGACGACATGGCCGCACCCGCCGTGCAGGCTCCACTGATCGCGACGCCGGGAACGCGGTGGGCCTACAGCAGCCCGAGCACGCAAATCCTGGCGCGGATCATCCGCGACGCCGTCGGCGGGCCCGAGCAGACGCTTCGATTTGCATGGCGCGAGCTGTTCAATCCGCTAGGCATGCGCAACGTCACGCTGGAGTTCGACGGCAGCGGCACGCTGCAGGGCTCGTCCGCCATGCTGGCCAGCGCCAGGGATTGGGCGCGCTTCGGTCTGCTCTATCTGCAGGACGGCGTGGTCGGCGGGCAGCGCATCCTGCACGAAGACTGGGTCGATCTTTCAGCCGCCGCGACGCTCGACACAGACTATGGCGCCGGCTTCTGGACCAATCGTAGCGAGCACGCGCACGCTAAGGGCCGCGTCGCAATGGGCATCCCGCGCGACGCGTTTTTCGCATCCGGCGACCTCGGCCAGCGCATCGTCATCCTGCAGTCGCAGCGGATGGTGATCGTGCGGTTAGGCGACTCCGTCGATCCGACCGGCGACATCCGCGGCCTCGGGCGGCTCGTGCGCGAGGTGATCGCGGCGACGCAAAAATGACCGCGTGTCCCGGACGCGGTGCGGCATTCTTCATGCCGCTCCGCAGAGCCGGGACCGTACCAAACACCGAACCGTCATGGCCGGGCTTGACCCGGCCATCCATCTTCTTCGCAAGACTCTGCTGAAGATGGATGGATGCGCGGGTCAAGCCCGCGCATGACGAGAGAATCGTGCTTGGTACGGCCCCGGCTCTGCAGCGCACCGCTTCGCAAGTGCTACGCGCTGCGCTGCGTCCGGGGCACGAGGTCATCGTCCGATTGTATACGGCCCGCCCTTCTCCAGCGCCCGCGCATAGGCCGGCCGTGCGTGGATGCGCTCCAGCCACGCCATCGCCTTCGGAAGACCCCCATCGAGCCCGGCGCGCGCGGCGGCGGCTTCGAGCGGAAAGCTCATCTGGATGTCGGCGGCGGTGAAGCCGCTGCCGGCGAACCATTCGCTCTTGCCAAGTTCGGCTTCCCAATACGCCATGTGCTGCTTGAGCTGTGGATTGACCATCGTGGTCAGCGCCTGGTTGGACACCTTGCGGACCAGCGGGCGCAGCAGCGCCGGCGCGCGCTTCGGCATCAGCGTGAACAACAGTTT
>NZ_DASYMN010000060.1:0-3369 GCF_036009065.1 Bradyrhizobium sp.
TTCAGATGCGACTTGTTGAAACCCGTTGGAGCATCGCAATAACTGCAGATTTGCCTGAGGTCAGATCCCCGCAACACCGTCGTTCCTAAGTAGTTGAAATGACTCGGATACATTTTTGGATCAGGCTCTCAGGATGACGGCAGCAAGTGTGGCGAGTTGTAGCCGCACATAGGTCTTTACAGGGATCAATTTGACGGCGATTCCGCGCCGGAAATACGCGTCTTTTAACTTCCGGATTGCGTACGACTCCTTGGCGCTTTCCACATCGATGATCGTCTAAAACCATTGATCCTAAAGTCGAATTTTGAGATGTGTGAATCTGGTAAGGCTTGACCGGGCGACCCAGTATTCCGAAGCGTCTGTAATTTAGCACTGACAGTCTGGAATACCGTCATCACCCGCGTTCGCGGGTGATGACGGCCGGAGAACTCACCCAAAATACCGGTCCAGCACGCTGCGATAGATCTTCGTCAGCTTTTCCAGGTCGGCGACCGGCGTACGTTCGTCGACCTGGTGCATGGTCTGGCCGACCAGGCCGAATTCGATCACCGGACAATAACGGGTGATGAAGCGCGCATCCGAGGTGCCGCCGCCGGCGTTGAGATCCGGCTTGCGGCCGGTGACTTCCTCGATCGCCGCCACCACCAGATCGGTAAAGGCGCCGGGTTTTATGACGAACACGTCGGCGTTCGACGGCTCCCACGCGATCCGCGCCTTGATCCGGTTGCCCGCCGCCTTCGCCATGCGCGCTTCGATCAGCGTCCGCAGCGAGTCCTGGCTGTGGTGATCGTTGAAGCGGATGTTGAATTTCGCACGCGCTTGAGCCGGGATCACATTGCTCGCGGTGTTGCCGACATCGACGGATGTGAATTCGAGATTGGAAGGCTGGAAATGCGCGCTGCCGTGATCGAGCGGCTCATTGCTGAGCGCGACGATCAGCGCCGCTATGTCCGGCACCGGATTCGACGCGCGATGCGGATAGGCGACATGGCCTTGAATGCCATCGACATAAAGCGTCCCCGACAGCGAGCCGCGGCGGCCGACCTTGATGCAGTCGCCGAGTTCCTCGACATTGCTGGGTTCGCCCAGCACGCAGTGATCGAATTTCTCGCCGCGCGACGCGGCCCATTGCAGCAGCTTTATCGTGCCATTGACGGCGATGTCTTCCTCGTCGCCGGTGATCAGGAACGAGATCGAGCCGCTGGGCTCGCCGCCATTGGCCGCGAGATAATCCAGCACCGCCGCGATGCTGCAGGCAATTCCGCCTTTCATGTCCACGGCGCCCCGGCCGTACAAGAAACCGTCCTTGACGTCGCCCGAGAACGCGCCATGGGTCCACGCGTTCTCGTCGCCCGGCGGAACCACGTCGGTATGCCCCGCGAAGGTGAGGTGCGGTGCGCGGCTGCCGATGCGGGCATAGAGATTGTCGATGTCGGCGGCGCCCGGCTCGCTGAAGGTGACCCGATGAACGTCGAAGCCAGCGCCCTTCAGGACGTTCTCGAGCACGCCGAGCGCGCCGGCGTCCGCCGGCGTTACCGACGGACAGCGCAGCAGATCGCGAGCGATGGAAAGGGCGGAAACGGAGTCAGTCATTCCCTCGCTTAACATGCGTGACCGCAGGTGGGCTAGCGCTGTGCGGGACAATTTGCAGCTCATCATGCTGGGCCCAGCGCGGCCTCGTGTCGAACCCCGCGAAAGGATCGGGGCCGAATTGGTTAGACCCTTTTGTGCCGCGCAAGCAGAACAGCTCGACGAAGCACCAGACGCTCAAACCAAAATTGAGAGCGCTGACAAGTAACGCCAAGGTCGGATTGTCGAGCCAGTTCCAGAATTTATCCAGCAGTGCAGGCGCGCCAAAAAATGGGAGGAGCCACCAGCCGTTCTTGTTGCGGTCATGAAGCCGCTTTGCGGCCGTGGCCGCAACCAGCCAGACGTTGACGGCCAGCAGGGGAAGCCCAAGCAGGTAGAACGCCCAGGGCAATGTCGACGTCGAAATGATCCGGAAGTCGTTACCAGTAGCCCAGAGGATACCGCTTGTTACCAACAGAAAGATCATCATGAAGGAAAAGTTGGTCGCGAACCAAAGGAACGCCGCGAACCCGCACTGCGCGCGACTTATGCGGCCGTCGAAGCTGAACAGAAACCAGTTCCAGTCCATGTCGGATTTCCAGAACCTAGAAAGTTATTGCTTTCCCCATCTTCGTCGCGACAGGCGGATTTCGGTTCGATTTCAGCGCCCGGGCGCGTACGCCGGATGGCCGAGCGGATCGGGGCCGTACTGGTTCGGACCGGGCGTGCCGCGCAGGCAGCCGAGTTCGACAAAGGCCCAGATCGCGATGGCCGCCGCGGCCAGCGAGAAGATAAAGCCGCCGCCGAGATCGGGCGTCGCCGTTTGCCAGCCGCCGAGTATGCTCGGGCCGAGCCAGAACAGCAGGATCCACCAGCCGCTTTTGTCGCGGTCATGCAGCCGCTTGATGCCGACGGCGAGGCCCGACCAGGTTCCGACGACGAGAAGAATGATTCCTATGAGCCAGACCAGCAGCACCGCGCCGGCGAAACTGAACAGATTGTCGATGCTCGTGCCTCCGAGCCAGATCAGGCATCCGGCGATGAACGCGGTCCAGACCACCATGTAGATCAGAACCGCGAGCCAGTACTTGGCGCGACTGATGCGGCCGTTGAAGCTGAAAAGCAGCGTGGTCCAGTCCATGAGCGCCTCCCCGACTTCTGCGTGCAGCCGCGATTATGTCACGAAAATCGCCCGAACGCGTGGCCTCAATCCCGCAACAACTCGTTGATGCTGGTCTTGGCGCGGGTGCGCTCGTCGACGCGTTTGACGATCACCGCACAGGCGGTGGATGGACCGGGCTGACCGTTCTTCAACGGCCTGCCCGGCAGCGCGCCCGGCACCACCACGGCATATTCCGGCACTTCGCCGATGAAAATTTCGCCGCTGTCGCGGTCGATAATCTTGGTCGAGGCGCCGAGGAACACGCCCATCGCCAGCACCGCGCCCTTGCGCACGATCACGCCTTCGGCGACTTCGGAGCGCGCGCCGATGAAGCAATCGTCCTCGATGATGACGGGTTCGGCCTGCAGCGGCTCCAGCACGCCGCCGATGCCGACGCCGCCGGAAATATGCACGCGCTTGCCGATCTGGGCGCAGGAGCCGACCGTGGACCAGGTGTCGATCATGGTGCTTTCATCGACATAGGCGCCGAGATTGACGAAGGACGGCATCAGCACGACGTTCCTGGCAATGAATGCCGATCTGCGCACGATGGCGCCGGGCACGGCGCGAAAACCTGCATCACGAAACCGGTTTTCGCCCCAGCCATCGAATTTCGACGGCACCTTGTCCCACCACGA
>NZ_DASYMN010000061.1:0-1775 GCF_036009065.1 Bradyrhizobium sp.
CTTGCGCACCACATAGGTTTCGATCTGCGGCTTGACCTGCTCGAAGTCCGGCGCCTTGCGGGTGCGCTTTTCCTCGACCTTGATGACATGCCAGCCGAACTGCGTCTTCACCGGATCGGAAATCTTGCCGGGCTCCAGCGCGAAGGCGGCGGCGGAGAACTCCGGCACCATCTGGTCCTTGGTGAAGAAGCCGAGATCGCCGCCGTCGGAGGCGCCGGGATCCTTGGACTCCTTCTTGGCGAGCTCGGCGAAATCCGCGCCCTTCTTCAACTCGGCCGCGACCTTCTTCGCTTCGTCCTCGCTCTCCACCAGGATGTGCCGGGCGTGGACTTCCTGCTCGCCGGTGATCTGCTTGGCGGCGTCCTCATAGACCTTCTTCATGTTCTCGTCGGTGGTCGCGGCCTTGCCCTCCACCGCCAGCAGGTTGTCCATCAAGAGCCGGCTGCGCGCGAAGGCGAGGCGGGTCTTGAAGTCGTCGCGGTCGGCGATCTTCTTGTCCTCAGCTTCCTTGGAAACGATCTTCATGTCGATCAGGAAGCCCAGCACGTTCTCCTTCTTGGTCGCAGGGTCCATCTGCGCCAGGCTCGGGCCCAGTTCCTCTTCGGCGATCGCCACATCGCTGGCGCGGATTTCGGCGCCATTGACCTTGGCGAGCACCGGGTTTGCCTCCTGAGCCCGGCCCGGAAGGCCGGCGAGCAAGGCGACCGCGAAACAGCCGGTCACGGCGACGGCGGCAAAGCCGAAACGCAGGCCGGATTTCATGGGGAACAAAGAGGTCATGGAAAATCCTTATCTTCAACGATGGGGCTGTCTGGGGCGGCGGGACACTCGCCCAATCATGCCGCCTTGGCAACGCGAAAAACCTGTCAAAATGATGAAATCCCTGACAGGTCCGTGCCGTTGACAACCCTTTGGGCGGGCCATATCTCTCCGCGACGGTCCGATGGCTATCGCGCGATTTTGCTTGCGCTTTTGGCCGTTGAACCTCTGATTGCTCAACTCCCACTCATGATGCGAACGCGCCCTGGATTTGGGACCCTCGTTTTGACGCGTCACGATGAGTTGATGGGCAATCCGGGTCGCACTCATGGCTGAAACGCCGAACTGAAAAGACTGGAATCTGCATGCTCGGCGCGCTCGCCCGCAAGTTTTTCGGCTCCGCCAACGACCGCCGGATCAAGGCCTACCAGCCCCGCGTCGACGCCATCAATGCGCTCGAGCCGGAGATCGCAGCGTTGTCCGACGAGGCGCTCAAAGCGCGTACCGCCGAATTTCGCCAGCAACTCGCCGACGGCAAGACCCTGGAAGACATCCTGGTTCCCGCCTTCGCCACCGTGCGCGAGGCGGCCAAGCGCACCCTCAAGCAGCGCCATTTCGACGTGCAGCTGATCGGCGGCATGGTGCTGCACGAGGGCGACATCGCCGAAATGAAGACCGGCGAAGGCAAGACGCTGGTGGCGACGCTTGCGGTCTATCTCAACGCGCTCGCCGGCAAGGGCGTCCACGTCGTCACCGTCAACGATTATCTGGCCCGGCGCGACTCCGCCTGGATGGGCGAGATCTACGCTTTCCTCGGCCTCACCACCGGCGTGATCGTCCACGGCCTCGACGATGCCGAGCGCAAGATCGCCTATGCCTGCGACATCACCTACGGCACCAACAACGAATACGGCTTCGATTACCTGCGCGACAACATGAAGTACCGGCTGGAGGACATGGTCCAGCGCGGCCACTTCTACGCCATCGTCGACGAAGTCGACTCGATCCTGATCGAC
>NZ_DASYMN010000062.1:0-8651 GCF_036009065.1 Bradyrhizobium sp.
AAGCCGCGATGCAGGAGAAGATGCAGGCGCTGACCGGCGGCCTGCAATTGCCGCCGGGGCTGGGTCTCGGCTAGCAAACATGCCCACTGCCGTCGCCGGTCCCGAAATCGAACGCCTGATCCAGTTGCTGGCGCGGCTGCCCGGCCTCGGCCCGCGCTCGGCGCGTCGCGCGGCGCTGCACCTGATCAAGAAGCGCGAGGCGCTGATGACGCCGCTGTCGAGCGCGCTGCAGGTGGCGATCGACAAGATCGAGGTGTGCAGGACCTGCGGCAATATCGATACGCAAAACCCCTGCACGGTGTGCACGGATCTGCGGCGCGATCCGGCGATCATCGTGGTGGTCGCCGACGTCGCCGATTTGTGGGCGCTGGAACGCGCTCATGCCACAAATGGATTTTATCACGTGCTCGGCGCCACGCTGTCGCCGCTCGATGGCGTCGGCCCGCAGGACCTCACGATCGACGCGCTGGTGGCCCGCGCGCACGATCCGCGGGTGACGGAAATCATTCTCGCTCTGAATGCGACCGTCGATGGCCAGACCACGGCGCACTACATCACCGACCTGTTGCAGGATGCCAATGTGAAGGTGACCCGGCTCGCCCACGGCGTTCCCGTCGGTGGCGAACTCGACTACCTCGATGAAGGCACGCTGTCGGCCGCGATGCGGCAGCGCACGTTGTTCTAGATATGGATGATCTCGGAGAAATGGCTATGACGTCGAAGTCACCTCTCCCCTGCGGGGAGAGGTCGGATTGCATCGACAGATGCAATCCGGGTGAGGGCCTGCCGCGAGTCCTGCGTGCGTGGAGCGTCCCCTCACCCGCCGCGCATCTGACGATGCGCGTCGACCTCTCCCCTGCGGGGAGAGGTGAATATGGACGCTTCATCTGAAGTCGCCGCGCCTATGAACTAGAAACGGAAGAGGACTTATGACTGGAAGTGACTTCGGAAAATGTTTTGCGCTGGCAACGGCCATCGTACTCGCGGCCACGTTTGAAGCGCCGGCTCAACAGGTCGAACCGCCGGCGAAGGCGGGCAAGCTGATCAACACAGGCGATATCCTGTCGGGCCAACTCAACGCCATGCGAATGCGCGGCGGCAAGAAGGGCAAACGCGTCAACACCTATCAGCTGGTCAGCGAACCGCGCCGGCTGCCGCCGCCGAACGGGCTCTGCAACCTCGAAACCGGGCCGGAGACGTTCCAGATCGTCACCAGCAGCGATGCGCAGACCGCGCAGCTGAAGGGTTTTATCGGCAAGGAAATCTCGGTGAAGGTCGACGAGGTCGCCTGCGCTGAGGATGCCGGGCAGATGAGCGAAGCGATCGTCACGAAATGGAGCGTGGTGACCAAGCATTAAGGGCGTCGCTCCAACCCACCGCCCTCATCCTGAGGAGCGGCCTCTTGGCCGCGTCTCGAAGGATAAGCCACAGGCGCAAGCGGCCATCCTTCGAGACGCCGCGCAAGCGCGCGGCTCCTCAGGATGAGGGCTGAATGACGCGGGGACGACGCTGAGGATTATACCCTCACCGTCCCCAGCCCCGCAAAATGCTCGCGGCGCTGCAGCCAGGCCAGCAGGATCAGGCTCGGCACCGCGACCAGCACGCAGATCGCGAAGAACAGCGGCCAGCCGGTCGCCGTGGCCACATAGCCCGCGCCCGAGGACAGATAGGTGCGGCCGACCGCGGCGAGCGCGGTGAGCAGCGCGTATTGCGTGGCGGTGTGCAGCGGGTTCTGGCACAGCGCCGACAGGTACGCGACGAAGATCACGGTGCCGATCGCGCTGGTGAAATTCTCCGCGGTGATCGCGAACGCCAGCGCCCATTGGTTGACGCCGACAAAGGCCAGCCATGAGAACGACAAATTGGCGACCGCCTGCAGCACGCCGCCGATCCACAGGCTGGTCGCCAGCGGATAGCGCCGCGCCACGAACCCGCCGGCAAAACCGCCGATCAGCGTCGCGGCGAGGCCTACGCCCTTGACGATGGCGGCATAGTCGTTGCGGGTAAAACCGAGATCGATCACGAAAGGCGCGGTCATGGTGCCGGAAAACGCGTCGGTGAATTTATACAGCACCACGAAGGCCAGCGCCGCCCACGCATCCCTTCGCGCAAGAAATTCCGAGAACGCGCCGACCGCGGCATGCATCACCCGCGTGAACGCGGCCTCCGTGCGGGTCGCGGCTTCCGCGCGCGCCGATTGCTCGGGCTCGGTCGCCGCCAGCGCGGTGACGGTGCCAATCAGCACCATCGCCGCCATCACGACATAGCCCCACATCCAGGCGGATGAGCGCGGGATTCCTGTGTCCTCGAATGCGCTGACCAGGAACAGCGCGCCGGCGGTCGAGACCAGCATGCCGATCCGGTAGGCCGCGACATAGGACGCCATGCCGGCGGCCTGCTCGCTCTCGGGCAGGCTTTCCACGCGAAACGCATCGACCACGATGTCCTGGGTCGACGACATCGCCGCGACCAACAGCGCGCCGAGCGCCACGAACAGCGGCGAGCGCGCCGGATCGGTCAGCGCCAGCAGCAGGATCGCGCCGATCAGCAGCAGTTGCGAGAACACCAGCCAGCCGCGGCGGCGGCCAAATCTTCGCGTGAAGAACGGCACGTGCAGCGCATCGACCAGCGGCGCCCAGATGAATTTCAGCGTATAGGGCGTGCCGACCAGCGCGAACAGGCCGATGGTGCCGAGATCGACGCCGGATTCACGCATCCACACCAGCAGCGTCGAGCCCGACAGTGCCAGCGGCAGCCCGGATGAGAAACCGAGCAGCAGTACGATCAGCACCCGGCGCTGCAGATACACCGCCCAGCCCTCGCGCCAGGAAGCGCGGGGTTTTGGCGTGATGGAGACGTCGGGAGCGCTGGTCATGCCGCAGTGCTAGCAGATTCGCGGGCTTCTTCACCTCTCCCCGCAGGGGAGAGGTCGGATTGCATCGCAGATGTAATCCGGGTGAGGGGCTTTCGGACTATCGATAGAACGCAACCCCTCACCCGCCTCGCATCTGACGATGCGAGTCGACCTCTCCGTTCGGGAGAGGTGAAGAGCTAATCCAGCTTCGCGTCCATGCCGCGCTTGACGCCGGGACGCGCCATCAGCGCGTCGTACCAGCGTCCGACATTGGGGAAATCCGAAAACGCCACCTTGTGGCGCTCGTGCCGCCACGCCCAGCCGAGGATCGCAAAATCGGCGACCGACAGCGCACCGGCGACGAACTCGCGATCCGCCAGCCGGTGATCCAGCACGCCGTAGAGCCGGCGCGTCTCCGCCGAGTACCGCTTCAAGCCATAGGCGCGGTCCTGCTCGTTGGTCAGCGCGATGAAATGATGCACCTGGCCCGGCATCGGCCCAAAGCCGCCCATCTGCCACATCAGCCATTCCAGCACCGGGATGCGCTCAAGCAGCGATTGGGGAAGGAATTTTCCGGTCTTCCCGCCGAGATACAGCAGGATCGCGCCGGACTCGAACACGCTGACGCGCTGCCCGCCGGGGCCATCGGGATCGACGATCGCGGGAATCTTGTTGTTCGGACTGATGGCGAGGAAATCCGGCTTCATCTGGTCGCCCTTGGTGATGTCGACGGGAACGACCTTGTAGGTCAACCCCATCTCCTCCAGCGCGACGCTGATCTTGCGGCCGTTCGGCGTGTTCCAGGTGTGCAGTTCGATCATGTTCGGTCATACCCCGCGAAAGCCGGGTATCCAGTAACCCGGAACGTCACGGCGTTACAACAGTCCTCGCGCGATACATCCTGCTCTGTTGATGGCGCGAGATATCCTCTGGAATGCGCGGGCGCGGCCCGATAGATTGCGCCCGCCCCACAAGAGACATCCGCCTTGTCCAAATCAGCCTCCCGCGCCCGCCTCGCCGAGATCATCCGCAAGCGATCGTTCGGACGCGGCGAGATCACCCTCGCCTCGGGCCGCAAAAGCGATTTCTATTTCAATCTGAAGCCGACCATGCTCGACCCCGAGGGCGCGGCATTGCTGGCGGAATTGAGTTTTGAGGCGCTGAAGGACGACAATCTCGACTATATCGGCGGGCTGGAAATGGGCGCGGTGCCGATCGCGGGCTCGATCGCACAGCTTTCATGGCTGAAGGGCCATCCCATCGCCGCCTTCTTCGTGCGCAAGAAGCCGAAAGAGCACGGCGCCCGCCTCGCGGTCGAGGGATTGGCCAAGGGCGAAACCCTGCAGGGCAAGCGCGTCGTGATCGTCGAGGACGTCACCACCACCGGCGGCTCGGCGATCAAGGCGGTCGATGCCGTGCGCGACGCCGGCGGTGAGATCGTGCTGGTGTTCACCATGGTCGACCGCGAAGAAGGCGCGACTGAAAATTTCGCGCAGGCCGGGCTGGTGTTCCGCTCGCTGTACAAGGCGAGCGAATTTTTGAAGGGGTGACTCTCAAGCGTCATACGCGGGCTTGACCCGCGTATCCATCCTTCTTCGCAAGAGTCTCGAAGTGGATGGATTGCCGGGTCAAGCCCGGCAATGACGATCCTGCATTTCTTTTCGGCAATCCAACACGCGGTCACCGCTCGTTTACCATCCCCGCTTATGGTGAATCCGGGCCGAAGCGCGGTTCGCTGCGGCTGTGTTGCGTTGGGGTGGAGTTCGCGTTGCGTAAAGAATTGCGTGTTCAGCGCATGCGGCGCCGCATGATGCTTGTTGCCATGGTCGTCTCAGGTCCTGTCGCGCTCGGGCCGCGCGCGGCGTCCGCCGAAAACCTGTTCGACTTCCTGTTCGGCGGTGCGCAAAAGCAGCAGCAACGCCACGCGCCCGCGCAAGCCAGTTTCTTTGCCGATCCGTTCGGCCTCAACCCGCAGCCCGCGCCGCCGCCGCGTCAGGTCGCAACCGCAGGCTCCGGGCCCGCCTTCTGCGTGCGCAGCTGCGACGGCAAGTATTTTCCATTACTGGCGCGCGGCGCCGCCACGCCGGCGCAGATGTGCCAGGCGTTTTGCCCCGCCAGCGCGACCAAGGTCTTCTTCGGTAGCTCGATCGACGGCGCATCCTCCAGCACCGGCGAGCGCTATACCGAGTCGGAAAACGCCTTTGCCTATCGCAAGGCGCTGCGCGCCGATTGCACCTGCAACGGCCGCGATCCCGCCGGCCTCGCGCCGGTGGATCTCACGCTCGACGCCTCGCTGCGTCCCGGCGATGTCATTGCCACCACCAGCGGTCTCGTAGCCTATACCGGCGTCCGGCTGGGCGCCGACCAGACTGCGGATTTCACGCCGGTCGCTTCCTATCCCGGCTTGACCGCGGATGTCCGCGCCCGGCTTGGCGGGATGAAAGTGGCGCCGGTCGTTGCAGAGACGGTCGCCAGCGATGCGCCGCTCGCCGATGTCAGCCGCGACGTGCTCCCGGTGACGGCTGTGCCGAAGAGTAATTCAGCCAGAGCGAAACGCGCGGAAGCGCAGTAGCCGTTATTTCGTCACGCCCGGGCTTGTCCCGGGCATCCACGTCTTTTCTTTTCGCAACACCAAGATGTGGATGGCCGGGTCAATCCCGGCCATGACAAGCTTTGGCTTACCGGCCGACGATGACGCCGATCACGTTCGGCGCCGCGAGATACTTGTCCTCGATCGCGGCCCGCGCGGCCGCGCGGTTTTCCGGCGTCAGCAGCCCGCGCTTTTCGGCCAGGATCATCCAGCAAAAACCCCACCAGTCCGTCAGCATGCCGTTGTCGTCGACGAGGTCGTAACCCCGCCCGGCGGCAAAGATCCGCGCCTGCGCCTCGTCGAGCGAATCGAGGAAGGCGTGGTCGGCTGATGAGAACAGGTCGTCGCTGAAATCGTCTGTCGTGTAGCCCCACACCGACATGCACACCGCGTTGAATTCGCGGTCGAACTGGTCGTCATCCACCGGCCGCCGCCGCGAGACGGCGTGCAGCCGCGACAGCGAACGCGCGAAGTCGGCGACGCGGGTGAGTGCGAAGGAATCGAAGGCGATGGTGGACATGTAGTCCTCACGAGCTCGGGCAGACCATAGATATTGTGTCGGCAACGTGCCGAATCACTATTATATATCAAAGGCTTGCTAAAGTGTTCTTAATTTGTTCTGATCTCAACGTCGTCCCGGCGAACGCCTGGCGTTCGCTGGGACGACGAGGAATTCACATCGCCGACAGCATCTTGTCGCCGCAATAATTCGCGTAAAACTTTCCACCGCACTGCCTGCGGATCGCGGCGCAGCGCGCCGCAGGCGGGGCGTTTTTGGCGACGCTGAACGAGCAGCTCAGGCCGTCGGCGCTGCGGGCTGTCTTGCCAGCGGCGAAAGCGGCGCTGGTGGCGCTGATGCAGATCATCAGCAGGGCGGCGGCGGCGATTTCGATGGTCAGTCTCATGGCGCGCTCCTTCAAAGTCGTCCTGATCCCACGTCTCCGGATGTCATCGTAGCAGCAATCGCGGTGGTCTGCAGACGGCCGGAAGCGGCCCGGTCCTTGCATAAAAGCCATGCATTGCAGCGCACAAGCGCGGCGTTCGGCGGGTTCCGGTCCCTACATAATCCGCGTATGATTCCACCCGCCGCTTAATCAGGATTCGGGTTTGCCAGATCAATCTCACCCAACAAAAGTCCCTCCGCTCAACGCCCCGGTCGACGAGCTGGCGCTGGGCGAAATCAAGAGCGCGATCCTCGCCAAGCTGACGCTTACGATCGGCAAGGACGCGGCGATGGCCACCCGCCATGACTGGTACAAGGCGGCGGCGCTGGCGCTGCGCGACCGCATCGTGCACCGCTGGCTGATCAGCGAAAAGCAGAGCTACGACGCCGGCAGCAAGCGGGTCTACTACCTCAGCCTCGAGTTTCTGATCGGCCGGCTGTTCACCGACGCGCTGAACAATATGGGGCTGCTGCCGGTGTTCGATGCGGCGCTCGGCGACCTCGGCGTCGGCCTTTCCGAATTGCGCAAATGCGAGCCGGACGCGGCGCTCGGCAATGGCGGCCTCGGGCGGCTGGCGGCCTGCTTCATGGACAGCATGGCGACCCTGGCGATCCCCGCCATCGGCTACGGCATCCGCTACGATTTCGGGCTGTTCCGCCAGATCATTTCGCAGGGCTGGCAGCAGGAATATCCGGACGAATGGCTGGGCCTCGGCAACCCCTGGGAATTCCAGCGGCCGGAAGTGGTCTACCACGTGCATTTCGGCGGCAGGGTCGACCCCGAGAGCGATGCAAAGGGCCGCGTGCGCGCCAACTGGAAGCCGGCGGAAACGGTACAGGCGATCGCCTACGACACCCCGATCGTCGGCTGGCGCGGCGCGCACGTCAATGCGCTGCGGCTGTGGTCGGCGCGCGCGCCGGACCCGCTGAAACTCGACGTGTTCAACACCGGCGACTATCTCGGCGCCAGCGCCGAGCAGGCGCGCGCCGAGTCGATCTGCAAATTCCTCTACCCGAACGACGAGAGCGCGGCGGGGCGCGAATTGCGGCTGCGCCAGGAATATTTCTTCGTCTCGGCCTCGCTGCAGGACATGATCAAACGGCATCTTGCCTCGGAGGGGCAATTGCGCGGATTCGCGCTGAAAGCCGCGGTGCAGCTCAACGATACCCATCCAAGCCTCGCCGTCACCGAGTTGATGCGCATCCTGATCGATCAGCACAACTTCGGCTGGGATGACGCCTGGCAGGTCACCGTGGCGACGCTGTCCTACACCAATCACACGCTGCTGCCGGAAGCGCTGGAGACCTGGCCGCTGGAATTGTTCGAGCGCCTGCTGCCGCGCCATCTCGAGATCATCTACCGCATCAATGACGCGCATCTGCAGCTGGCCGACGCGCGCTGCCCCGGCGACGTAGAGTTCCGCGCCTCGGTATCGCTGATCGACGAAAGATCCGGACGGCGGGTGCGGATGGGGCAACTGGCGTTCGTCGGCTCGCACCGCATCAACGGCGTCTCGGCGATGCATTCCGACCTGATGAAGGAGACGGTATTCCACGATCTCAATCATCTCTACCCCGGCCGCATCACCAACAAGACCAACGGCATCACCTTCCGGCGCTGGCTGATGCTGGCCAATCCCGGATTGACCGGTGTGCTGCGCGAAGTCTGCGGCGAGGCAGTGCTCGACGATCCGTCGCTGCTGTCGCATCTGGAGCCGCTGGCCGGCGACAACGCGATCCAGCAGCAGTTCCGCGCCGTCAAGCATCGCAACAAGATCGCGCTGGCGCGGCTGATCGGCGAGCGGCTCGGCGTCCAGATCGATCCCGGCGCGCTGTTCGACGTCCAGATCAAGCGCATCCATGAATACAAGCGGCAATTGCTCAATTTGCTCGAGACGGTGGCGCTGTATCACGCCATCAAGGACGATCCGCAGCGCGACTGGGTGCCGCGGGTAAAAATTTTCGCCGGCAAGGCGGCGGCGAGCTATCGCTACGCGAAACTGGTCATCAAGCTGATCAATGACGTCGCCGAAGTGATCAACAACGATCCCGCGATCGGCGGCAAGCTCAAACTCGCCTTCCTCGCCGACTACAATGTCAGCCTCGCGGAAGTCATCATTCCCGCCGCCGATCTGTCCGAGCAGATTTCGACCGCCGGCATGGAAGCCTCCGGCACCGGCAACATGAAGCTCGCGCTCAACGGCGCGCTGACCATCGGCACGCTGGACGGCGCCAATCTCGAAATCCGCGATCATGTCGGCGCG
>NZ_DASYMN010000063.1:0-10512 GCF_036009065.1 Bradyrhizobium sp.
CGTGCGCGGCAACGGGCAGACGCGACCGTGAATAGCAAAGCGTTTTCAAGCGAAAGCCTGCCCCCAACGCGATCCGGGGTGGGTACCGGTTCGCATGAAGAAAACGCGCCAAACAAAAAGCAGTGCGAACGCGGTGATTGAGTGAGCAGAACTTCAGTCGCTTCGCGTTCCGTCTCTCAAGTCATCCCGCTCTATACCAACGGCATGCGCGTCGGCTTGCTCGGCGGCTCGTTCAATCCGCCGCATCTCGCGCATCGCGCGATCAGCCTGTTCGCGATCAAGCGGCTGAAGCTCGACCGCGTGTGGTGGCTGGTGACGCCCGGCAACCCACTCAAGCAAAATGGGGCGTTGCAGGATCTCGACCAGCGCATCGAGGCCGCGCGCCAAATCGCCGACGATCCGCGCATCGATGTGAGCTGTCTCGAATCCGTCATCGGGACCCGCTACACTGTCGACACCATCACCTATCTGCGCCGCCGCG
Organism: Bradyrhizobium sp.; assembly: GCF_036009065.1. Lineage (GTDB taxonomy): Bacteria > Pseudomonadota > Alphaproteobacteria > Rhizobiales > Xanthobacteraceae > Bradyrhizobium. Next base: position 482 of record NZ_DASYMN010000063.1, read on the forward strand.
CTGCCGGCCCGCGCTTTGTCTGGATCATGGGCGCTGACAATCTCGCGCAATTCCATCGCTGGCAAAATTGGCGGCGCATCGCGTCCGAGGTGCCGATCGCGGTGATCGACCGTCCCCCGCAAAGTTTTCGCGCATTGGCCGCGCCCGCGGCCCAGGCGCTGGCGCGCTATCGCCTGCCCGAGAACGAGGCCGGCAGACTGGCCGACCAGTCCGCGCCGGCCTGGGTGTTTCTCACGGGAATGAAGATGAGCCTGTCGTCGACGGGGCTGCGGAACCCGGATGGCAGTTGGGCAACACAAGGCAAGAAGTGAATCGGCCGCGTCACTGGAATATTGAAACCGTTAACCCCACATGCCTAGTATAGCCATCGGGCGCCGGGATTCGGCGTTCGCGATACAGTGAAAGGAATGGTCCCTGGCCACATCTGTATTGTCCAAGTCTGTTTTACCGAAACCGCGTAAAACATCGACACCAGCCGTGGTTTTGCAGGCGCAGCCTGACGCCGACAAGACCCTGAACCTGATCCTCTCCCGCCTCGACGACATGAAGGCGGAAGAAACGGTCACCATCGATCTTCGTGGCAAATCCGCCTTCTCCGATTACATGGTCGTCACTTCGGGCCGGGCCAACCGGCACGTCGGCGCCATTGCGGAGAACGTCACGAAAGGTCTCAAGGAGACCGGAATCAAAAGCATCCACGTCGAGGGCTTGCCCAATTGCGACTGGGTGCTGATCGATTCCGGCGACGTGATCGTGCACGTGTTCAGACCCGAGGTCCGCGAATTCTACAATCTGGAAAGGTTGTGGACGCAAAGCCCTGCGGCGGCGAAGACGCTTTAAGTCGAAGGCCGATGGGAATCGGCTGAGCGCATGATAGCGTGCAAGCGCGCATTCATGCGCGCAAATTATTGATTTAAAGCATTTTCTACGGCAAACCGGATTCCACTTTGCCGGAAAATGCTCATGCGTCTCGTGGTCATTGCAGTCGGCCGCCTCAAGCAAGGTCCGGAGCGGGAACTTGCAGAGCGCTATCGCGCGCGATTCGATGATGCGGGCCGCAAGCTCGGCTTTCGCGGCCTCGAGATTCATGAAATTCCGGAAAGCCGCGCGCGGGACGCTGCGACCCGCGGTGCCGAGGAAGCCGCGGCGATTTCGGCGCAAATCACGGAAAAATCGATCCTGGTGGCGCTCGATGAGCGTGGCGACAGTATCGACAGCGCGGCGTTTGCCCGGCATCTTGGGCGCTGGCGGGATGAGTCGGTCGCGAATACTTTTTTTCTGATCGGCGGCGCGGACGGACTTTCGCCCGATTTACGGCGCAAGGCAAAGCTCAAGCTTGCGTTCGGCGCCGCGACCTGGCCGCATCAAATCGTACGCGTCATGCTTCTGGAACAGATTTACCGGGCCGCGACCATTTTGGCCGGCCACCCCTATCATCGCGCTTAGGCACGCGGAAGCGAAGGCCCGATCGGATCCGATGCAAGCAACGCAGGACATAGGCTTGGACGATGACACCGCGCGCCGCGGTCGGCGGCAGCCAGTCCGCTCTCCCCTGCCCCTGATCATGTTCGCCGCGAGCTTTGCCGGTCTTGCGCTTACGCCCGCGGCTGCACAGGTCGCAGCTGCAACTCAGCAGGCCACAGCCCCCTCGCCAGACGCGATCAAGCAGCGCGAGCAGGAACTTGAAGCCGCGCGCGCGCAACAAAAGGGCGCTGCGGAATTACAGGAAAAGCTCAAGGCGGATATCGCGGCGATCGGTCAGGATCGCAGCAAGCTCAATCAGCAATTGATCGACATCGCCGCTCGCGTGCGCGGCGTCGAAACAAGAATCGGCGACGCCGAAGCGCGGCTGCCGCCGCTTGATGCGCGCGAGGCGCAGATTCGCAGCTCGCTCGATGCGCGCCGTTCCGAAATCGTCGAAGTGCTGGCCGCCCTGCAACGCGCCGGCCGCCGTGCGCCGCCGGCCTTGCTGGTGAGACCGGAGGACGCGCTGCAATCGCTTCGCACGGCGATGCTGCTGGGATCGGTGGTGCCGGAGATGCGGGCACAGGCCGAGCGGCTGGTCGCCGACCTGAGCGAACTGATCAGCTTACGCAAGACCATCGCCGCCGAGCGCGATCAGCTTAGCATCGATCGCGACAAGCTCAAAGGCGACCAGGTCCAGCTCGCCTCGCTTGTCGAGGAACGGCAGCGCAAGCAGAGCGCCATCGAGAAGGACATGGAGGCAGAGGGCGCGCGGGCGCTGATGCTGGCGCGCCAAGCTGACAGTCTGCAGGGCCTGATCGCCAGGATGGAGCAGGATCTGAAGAGCGCCGCCAAAGCCGCCGCGACGGCGAGCCTGAAGGGCGCTCCGGCGGCCCTCAATGGCAAGCCCAATCTAGGTGCCCTGAAAGATCCGGGCCGGCTCAGCCCGGCCATTGCTTTTGCGTCCGCGAAGGGTTTATTCGCCCTACCGGTTAATGGCGTCAAGATTCGCGGATTTGGCGGTTCCGACGGGGTCGGTGGCGCGGAAAAAGGCATTTCTTTGGCCTCCCGGGCCGGTGCCCAGGTCACAACCCCGTGTGACGGCTGGGTTGTTTATGCCGGACCCTTCCGCAGCTACGGACAACTCTTGATCCTCAATGCCGGTGGCGGGTATCATGTGTTGATCGCCGGGATGGAGCGCATTTCGGTCAACATCGGCCAGTTTGTACTTACGGGGGAGCCGGTCGCAACCATGGGAACCACGTCTCAGGTTGCATCGATACTCGCGGCAAATGCGAGTCAACCCGTGCTCTATATCGAGTTCCGTAAGGACGGCACTCCCATTGATCCAGGCCCATGGTGGGCCGCAAATGAAGGCGAAAAGGTTCGGGGATGATGCGCAAGACTTCGATAATTCTTCTCAGCGCCGCCACAGGCGCGGCATTGACGCTTTTCGTGACCCAGCCGCGCGCCGTGCTGATGGGGTCGAGCGCGCGCGCCGCGACATCGGACACCTATCGCCAGCTCAATTTGTTCGGCGATGTGTTCGAGCGGGTCCGCAGCGACTATGTCGAGAAGCCCGACGACAGCAAGCTGGTGGAGTCCGCCATCAGCGGAATGCTGACCGGCCTCGATCCGCATTCCAGTTACATGGACGCCAAGAGCTTCCGCGACATGCAGGTGCAGACCCGCGGCGAGTTCGGCGGGCTCGGCATCGAAGTCACGATGGAAGACGGGCTGATCAAGGTCGTCTCGCCGATCGACGACACGCCGGCGTCGAAAGCCGGCATCATGTCCAACGACATCATTACCAATCTCGATGACGAAGCGGTGCAGGGCCTTACCCTCAATCAGGCGGTCGAGAAGATGCGCGGCCCGGTCAATACCAAGATCAGGCTCAAGATCATCCGCAAGGGTGCGGACAATCCGATCGACGTGACGCTGGTGCGCGACAATATCAGGGTCCGTTCGGTGCGCGCGCGCGTCGAAAGCGACGATATCGCCTATATCCGCATCACCACTTTCAACGAGCAGACCACCGAGGGCCTGAAGCGTGAAATCGGCGCGCTGACGTCGCAGATCGGCGCCGACAAGCTGAAAGGCTTCATCATCGATATGCGCAACAATCCGGGCGGCTTGCTGGAGGAAGCGGTGACGGTTTCCGACAGCTTCCTCGAGCGCGGCGAGATCGTCTCGACCCGCGGCCGCAACGCCGAGGAAACCCAGCGCCGCACCGCGCATGCCGGCGATCTCACCAAGGGCAAGCCGGTGATCGTTCTCATCAACGGCGGCTCGGCCTCGGCATCGGAAATCGTTGCTGGCGCCCTGCAGGACCACAAGCGTGCGACGCTGGTCGGCACCCGCTCGTTCGGCAAGGGCTCGGTGCAGACCATCATCCCGCTCGGTTCCGGCAACGGCGCGCTCCGTCTCACCACCGCGCGCTACTTCACGCCGTCAGGCAAATCGATCCAGGCCAAAGGCATTGTCCCCGATATCGAGGTGCTGCAGGACGTGCCCGACGAGTTGAAGTCGCGCACCGACACCAAGGGCGAAGCCTCGCTGCGCGGCCATCTGAAGTCCGAGGGCGACGAGAAGACCGGCTCGCAATCCTACGTGCCGCCGGATGCCAAGGACGACAAGGCCCTGAAGATGGCGGCCGACCTGCTGCACGGCGTCAAGGTGAACGCCAATGCGCCAGCCACCGGCGACAAGGCGGCGATCGACAAGCCCGCCAACAAGGTTGCCAACTGATCCTGATGCAACAACAAGTTTCGCAAGCGGGCGGCCTTCGGGCCGCCCTTTTGTTTGAGGACTCGGCGCTAACGTACCCGGTCGCCGTTCAACACAGCCCTCATCCTGAGGAGCCGCGCGCTTGCGCGGCGTCTCGAAGGATGACCGCAAGCACCGAACCCGTTGCCATCCTTCGAGACGCGGCCAAGAGGGCGCTCCTCAGGATGAGGGCTGTTTTTGGAATTGGAACCGCGCTTATGGCCACGCTTTGGTGCCCGGTCTGCCGCGCTCTTGATTCACCGTGGTATTGTCGGACCGTCTGATTCGGGGAGGGCCGGGAGGAACATGGCGGAAACGGCGGACGATCTGAGCACGCCGCTCGGACAGGAAGCGGTGCGCAAGAAGCGCCGCCGCCTCCGCCTGCCGTTTACTGCGACCCAGGCCATCGCGGTGCTGATGGGGCTGTTGCTGCTGGCCTTCCTCGGCTTCGCCGTCTTCAATGACAATCCGCTCGGCGGCGAGCCCAGTGCGCGCGTTGCGATCCGCACCGCCCCGCCGGCTCAAAAGCCGGCCATGACGCCCGCGGGCGCGCCCGCCCCAGTCGTGAAATCGGCAGCCGAGATGGCAAAGCAGGCCGACCCCGCCGGCAAAAAAACCGTCACCATCATCGACGGCTCCAGCGGGGCGCGCCATGACATCGTGGTGCCCGGCGATGCATCGGACAAGGTCGAGGGTGACGCCGCGCCCGCACTGATGGCCGGGGTCGACCAGCGCCTGCTGGAAAAATCGCGCTATGGAATGATTCCGGTCGCCGCCGATGGATTGAAGCCTTTCACGGCCTATGCTGGAGGCAACGATGCCGACCGGGCCCGCGCCGCCAGGATGCCTGTTATCGCCATCGTCATCGGCGGCCTTGGAGTTGGTGCCGCCAAGACCAGCGACGCCATCATGAAGCTCCCGCCGGCGGTGACGCTGGCGTTTACGCCCTACGGCTCGGACCCGGGCAAGCTGGTGGAGCGCGCCCGCGCGCAACGCCACGAGGTGCTGCTGCAAATTCCGATGGAGCCGTTCGACTATCCCGACAACGACCCCGGACCGCAAACCCTGCTCTCGACGCTCAGCGCCGAGCAGAATCTCGACCGGCTGTTCTGGCACCTCAGCCGATTCCAGGGCTATGCCGGAATCGCCAATTTCATGGGCGCGCGCTTTGTCGTCACGGATGCTGCGATGCAGCCTATCGTTCGCGAGGCCGCCAAACGCGGCCTCGGCTACCTCGACGACGGGTCGGCGCCGCGCAGTGTCGCCTCCTCGCTGGCGGAAGGCCAGGCGATGCCATTCGCCAGGGCCGATTTCAGCATCGACGCGGTGCCGACATCGGTGGAGATCGATCGGACGCTGGCGAAACTCGAGAGTCTCGCGAAAGAGCGCGGAACGGCGGTCGGCATTGCGTCGGCGCTGCCGATTTCGATCGAACGGATTGCCGCCTGGACGAGGTCGCTGGAGAGCCGTGGCGTCCTGCTTGTGCCATTGACAACCGCGATGCTGAAATCAAAATCAAGCTGAGCCTGTTAACAGGACCATGCGAATTTCGCCGGTGCGGATCGGCTGCAGCAACGCGAGAGGCAACGGCGGAATGGCGCGCTATGAAGACCTGCCCTATCGGACTTGCGTCGGCATGATGCTGATCAACGCGTCAGGACTGGTCTTCATCGGCCGCCGCGCCGGAGGCGGCATCGAGCATGTCGATGAATCCCATGTCTGGCAGATGCCGCAGGGCGGCGTCGATCCCGGCGAAGACACCTGGACGGCGGCGAAGCGCGAACTCTACGAGGAAACCAGCGTCCGCTCGGTCGAGAAACTCGGCGAGGTGGCGGACTGGCTGATCTACGATATTCCCCGCACCGTTGCCGGACGCACCTGGAAGGGCCGCTACCGTGGACAGCGGCAGAAATGGTACGCGATGCGGTTCACCGGCAAGGACGCCGAGATCAATGTCGAGTGCCCCGGCGGCGGTCACAAGGCGGAGTTCGTCAGCTGGCGATGGGAACCGATGAAAAATCTTGCCAACCTGATCATTCCGTTCAAGCGGCCGGTCTACGAGCGCGTGATAAAGGAGTTTTCCAAGCTCGCCGGCGGCTAGAACGGGATGGTGTTAAGTCGAATCGCCCGGACTTTAAGGTCATTGCACTTTCAAGCCACACGTTCAGCCGTCATCCTGAGGAGCCGCGCGCTTGCGCGGCGTCTCGAAGGATGGCCGCAGGCACCGGCGCTTGTGGCCATCCTTCGAGGCTCACCGAAGACGGCGAGCACCTCAGGATGACGGCTGAATGTGTGGCTTGACACCCATGACCGAAGAAAAACCCTATCGCCTCAATGTGGGTGTCGCGCTGTTCAACGCGTTCGGCCGGGTCCTGATCGGGCGGCGCTTCAGGGATGACGGACCGGAAATCATTCTTCCCGGACTGGAATGGCAGATGCCGCAGGGTGGCATCGATGCCGATGAAAATCCGCGCGACGCGGTGATGCGCGAATTATGGGAAGAAACCGGCGTCAGCAGCACCGCTTATCTCGGCGAAACGGATTGGCTCAGCTATGACTTCCCGCCATTTGACGGACCGCAGTCGCACCGGCTCGCAAAATTCCGCGGCCAGCGTCAGAAGTGGTTCGCCTTGCGCTTTACCGGACATGACAACGAGGTCGATCCGCTGACGCCGCGCAACGGCCAGCCGCCGGAATTCGACCAATGGCGCTGGGAGCAGCTTGACCGCGTCGCCGATCTGGTGGTGCCGTTCCGGCGCGAGGTCTATCGCGAAGTCGCAGAGCGTTTCGCGCAGTTCGCGTCGCTTTGTCCCGGGCAAGGCAATGAGTAACGACCCGTTTGCAGCACTTCCGACCGCACTGCGCGACACCGCGAGTTCGGCGATTACCGCTGTCCTGGGCGCTGCCGCTATCGTCAACGTCCGGCCTGTGAAAGGCGGCGTTTCAGGGGCGGTGGTTTTGCTCATCGAGACCAGCGGTCGTCACTTCGTGTTGCGAATAGAAGGCCCTGCGGGTCCGCTACGCAATCCTCACCAGTATGAGTCCATGCGTATCGCAACGGAGGCGGGTATCGCCCCGCGAATTCATTACCTGAATGCCGAAGACCGGGTCGTGATGATGGATTTCATCGAAGATAGACCGCTCGAAACCTACCCGGGCGGCCGCCAAGGGTTAGCGCAGGCGATTGGAGCGATGTTGAAGAAGCTGCAAGCTTTACCGCGATTTCCGTGCTTCATGAACTACCCGGACCTTGTGGACCGGCTATGGACGCACGTTTGCAAAACAGCTCTGTTTTCTCATGGCCTCCTGGATGCCGCTTCGCAAAGGCTGATCAGCATACGCAAGGCCTATGCCCTTGATACGGGAAAATATGTGTCCAGCCACAATGATTTCCTTCCGCGAAATCTTTTATTCGATGGCAAACGGTTGTGGCTGATAGACTGGGAGAACGGCTACCGCAACGATCCCCTCGTCGATCTGGCGACCACGCTCGACAACTTTGCGCCATCACCGGAATTGGAAGAAGTGTTGCTGCACGCATGGCTTGGCCAAACGCCGGATCGTCTTCTGCGCGATAGATTGGTGTTAGTGCGTTCCCTTACGCGCCTTTTTTACGCCGGTGTGTTGTTAAGCGCGTCGGCATCTGCTGCGCATGCAACACCCGATCCCGACCTTTCGGCACCAACCTCCGCCGAATTCGAGCGGGCGATCCGCGCTGGGCGCCTGAAGGCCGGGACGACGGAAACAACCCATGTCTTGGGCAAGATGTTCCTCGCTTCATTCCTTTCCGGTGCGGTACCTCCCGGATTGCCGCCGATGTACATGCGGTAGCGATCCAGTCGGCGGGCGGTTCGCGACAGACCGACGCGGAGTCGCTGGATTTGACTCCCTCGCCTTGACGGTCCTGAGCAAACCTGCCCCTCTTCCGGCACCGATTTCAGCAGCCCGTTTTCGGCACGGCGGGGATCGACAGGCCCTAAGAGGACCGTTACCGGAAGTGGTACGTCTATTGCTTCCGGGCAAGTTGCGTGTGAGGGGACACACTATGATCCGCCTGTTTCTCGATCGAATCTATCTTTTCTCCGGCTATCTCGCCGGAGTTTTCCTCATTGCGATTTTTGTGCTGATGATGTTGCTTTCGGCCGGCCGGCCGCTCGGCATCAATATTCCGGCGGGCGACGATTTCATCTCCTGGTGCATGGCGGCAACAGCCTTCCTCGGGCTCGCGCATACGTTCAAGCACGGCGAGATGATCCGCGTCGGTCTTTTGATTGACCGTCTGAGCGACAATGTCCGCCATGTTGTGGAGATCGCCGCGCTTCTGGTCGGCACCGGCTTCATCGGCTTTTTCGCCTGGCATGCCGCGGTCATGACTTGGCAGTCGTGGAAATTTTCCGACATTTCGCAAGGCGTCATCGCGGTGCCGCTGTGGATTCCGCAGCTCGGCTATAGCGGCGGCCTGGTGATTCTGTTCATCGCTTTTGTGGATGAGCTGGTCCATGTCCTGCGCGGCTTTGCGCCGCGCTACGAATTGCCGAAACCGAAGATCGCCGAGGAAATCGTCGAGCGCGCCATGCAGAGCGGGGTCTGACATGGAGCTGCTCTCCATCGCCGCGCTGCTGCTGGGATTTCTCGGCCTGCTGCTCGGCGCCGGCGTCTGGATCGGCGTCGCCTTGATGGCGACGGGATGGGCCGGCATGCAATTCGCCGGCGGCGGCATTCCGGCGGGCAGCGTGCTGGCGACGACGGTGTGGGGCAACAGCGCCTCGTGGTCGCTCGCAGCCTTGCCACTCTTCATCTGGATGGGCGAAATTCTCTACCGCACGCGGCTGTCGGAGGAAATGTTTCGCGGATTTGCGCCCTGGCTGAACTGGCTGCCGGGCCGGCTGATGCACGTCAATGTGCTCGCCTGCGGCGTGTTCGGTTCGGTCTCCGGATCCTCAGCCGCGACCTGCGCCACGGTTGCTAAGATCGCCCTGCCCGAACTGAAGAAGCGCGGCTATGACGAAGGCTTGAGCCTCGGCTCCCTGGCCGGTGCAGGCACGCTCGGCATTCTGATCCCGCCATCGATCACCATGGTGGTCTACGCCGTCCAGGCCAACGTCTCCATCATTCAGGTTTTCCTCGCCGGATTCCTGCCGGGCTTGCTGGTGATGGCGCTTTATTCCGGCTACATCGCGGCCTGGTCGCTTGCCAATCCGAAGCGCACCCCGCCGGCCGATCCGCCGATGAGTCTTCGCAGGAAGATCGCTGAATCGCTCAATCTTCTTCCCGTTCTGCTGCTGATCGCTTTCGTGTTCCTGTCGCTGCTGATGGGCTGGGCGACGGCGACGGAATGTGCAGCCTGGGGCGTGCTGGGATCGCTGGCGATCGCATGGTGGCAGGGCGCGCTGACCTGGCCCGCGTTCTGGGCCAGCGTCATGGGTGCTGCGCGGGTCAATTGCATGATCCTGCTGATCCTGGCGGGCGCCTCCTACATGGGCACGTCGATGGCCTATACCGGCATCCCATTGGCGCTCGCGAACTGGGTGAACAGTCTGCAACTCAGCCCTTATGCGCTGATCGCGGCGCTCACCGTCATGTACATCGTGCTCGGCACGGCACTCGACGGCATTTCCATGATCGTGCTAACCACTGCCATCGTCATTCCGATGGTCAAGCAGGCCGGCTTCGATCTCGTCTGGTTCGGTATTTTCCTGGTGCTGGTGGTGGAAATGGCTGAAGTCTCGCCGCCGGTCGGCTTCAATCTGTTCGTGTTGCAGACCATGAGCGGCAAGGATTCCAACACGGTCGCCAAG
>NZ_DASYMN010000064.1:0-4806 GCF_036009065.1 Bradyrhizobium sp.
GTTCGATTAATCATACAAACTCAAAAATTCACGCAGGGAGGATTACATGGCTTCTGACAACAAGACCGGGCTTGAACTTCGTTCGCTGATCAAGAAGAGCGGCGAACTCGAACTGTCGCTGGCCAGCGTGCCGATTCCAAAACCAGGCGTCGATGAAGTTCTGGTCCGGATCGAGGCTTCGCCGATCAATCCGTCCGACCTCGGGCTTCTTGTCGGCGCCGCAGACATGTCTACGGCCAAGACATCGGGCACTGGCGATGCAGCGGTTGTTACCGCGAAGGTGCCGGATGGTGCGATGAAAGCCATGGCCGGGCGGCTCGATGAATCGATGCCGGTCGGCAATGAAGGCGCCGGCGTGGTGGTCAAGGCAGGGTCGTCAGAGGCGGCGCAGGCGCTGCTCGGCAAGACCGTGGCGATGATCGGCGGCGCCATGTATGCGCAATACCGCTGTCTCAGGGCAAAAGATGTCCTGCCGCTTCCCCCGGGTACCACGCCGGCCGAGGGAGCCTCGTGCTTTGTCAATCCGCTGACCTCGCTCGGCATGGTCGAGACCATGCGCCGCGAAGGCCACAAGGCGCTGGTGCATACCGCGGCGGCATCGAACCTTGGCCAGATGCTGAACAAGATTTGCCTCAAGGACGGCGTTGGCCTCGTCAACATCGTCCGCAATGCGGAGCAAGAGGACATCCTGCGCAAGCTGGGTGCAAAACACGTTGTCGATTCCTCGAAGCCAACCTTTATGGACGACCTGACCAACGCGCTCATTGAGACCGGCGCGACGCTTGCTTTCGACGCCATCGGCGGCGGCAGGCTGGCCGGCCAGATACTCAGTTGCATGGAAACCGCCGCCAACAAGACCGCAAAAGTCTATAGCCGCTACGGCTCGAGCGTGCACAAGCAGGTCTACATCTACGGCGGGCTCGATATGCGGCCGACCGAACTGGTCCGCAACTTTGGCATGGCCTGGGGCATCGGCGGCTGGCTGCTGTTTCCGTTCCTGCAAAAGATCGGACCGGCCGACGGCGCAAGGCTGCGCCAGCGCGTGGTCGACGAACTCAAGACCACGTTTGCCAGCCACTACACCAAGGTGGTGTCGCTGCAAGAAGCGCTGCAGCTGCAAAATATTGCCGCTTACGGCAAGCGCGCGACCGGCGAAAAATATCTGATCAATCCGAACAAGGGCGGCTAGCACAAGCTGCTGTAATCAGGCTTGCATTCCCGCGCCGGCGTGGGAACACTCGCGCCTGCAGCGTTTGGAGAAACACAATGACCGGGCCGCTCGCGGGCATCAGGGTGATCGAGATCGGGCAGGCGGTGGCAGGCCCGATGGCCGGCATGATCCTTGGCGACATGGGCGCCGAGGTGATCAAGATCGAGAAGCCCGACGGCGGCGACGACGCGCGGGGGTGGGGACCGCCGTTCATTGACGGCGACTCCATGCTGTTTCATTCCATGAACCGCAACAAGAAGTCGGTCACGCTCGACATCAAGAATCACGATGACGTCGCCAAGCTGAAGACGCTGGTAGCCGACGCCGATATCCTGATCCAGAATTTGCGCTCCGGCGTCGTCACCGAACTCGGGATCGGGCCCGACGTGATGTGCGCGATCAATCCACGGCTGATCTACTGCTCGGTGTGGGCGTTCGGCAAGAACGGGCCGTTGCGCAACGCGCCGGGGTTCGATCCGCTGTTGCAGGCCTATGGCGGGGTGATGTCGCTGACCGGCCGTCCCGACGATCCGCCGACCTTCTGCGCGCCCGCCATCAACGACCGCGCCACCGCGCAATGGTGCGTGATCGGCGCGCTCGGCGGGTTGCAGGCGCGGCATCAAACCGGCAAAGGCTGCGTGATCGATACCGCGCTGTTCGACAGCGCGGTGGCCTGGGTGGAGGGGCCGCTCAACGGTTACAATCATACCGGAAAACCGCCGCAACGTTTCGGCGGCGCCAGTTTTACATTGGTGCCGTATCAGGTGTTCGAAACCTCGGATCGCCCGATCTGCATCGCCGCCGGCAACGACCGGCTGTTCGTGAAATGCGCCGCGATGCTCGGCCATCCGGAATGGGCCAGCGATCCGCGCTTCCTCAGGGTCCGCGACCGGGCGGCCAATCGTCACGCGCTGATCGACCTGATGAAGCCGGTGCTGAAGACGCGCAGCCGCGCCGAATGGATGGCGGGACTGGAGAACGTCGGCGTACCCTGCAGCCCGGTCAACGACATCCCGGAACTATCGCGGACCGAACAGCTCAAGGCGGCGGATCTGCTGCGCAATCTGCCAGGCACGGAGCTTAACGTCGTCGGCCTTCCCATCGTGTTCGATGGCGTGCGCCCGTATCCGCGCTCCGACGCGCCGAAATTGGGTGAGCATAATGACGAAGTGCTGTCCGGCCGACGCGCCACGGCGGCGGAATAGGAATCAGCCGCGAACGGCAAATTCATGCGCTTGCATCGTTCGGCTGACATGGCTAGGTCAATGTAGCCGCTCTCGCCTCAAAGGAAATTCCCATGGCCGCCCCATACAACGTTGTCGTCATAGTCGGCAGCCTTCGCAAGGAAGCCCACACCCTCAAGGTCGCCAACGCACTGGCCAAACTCGCGCCCGAGTCGCTGAAGCTGGATGTCGTGACGCTGCACGGCATCTCGTTCTTCAACCAGGATCTCGAAGCCAACCCGCCTGCCGACTGGTTGGCGTTCCGCGAAAAGCTGCAGAAATCGAATGGCGTGCTGTTCGTCACGCCGGAATACAATCGTTCGATCCCCGGCGTGCTGAAGAACGCCATCGATGTCGGCTCGCGGCCCTACGGCAAAAGCTCGTTTCTCGGCAAGCCGATCGGCATCGTCAGCAATTCCCCGGGCGTGCTCGGCGGGGTCAACGCGGCGATGAACCTGAAGCAGCTGCTTCCCGGCATCACCGGTCCGATCATGGGGCAGCCGGAAATCTATCTGGTCGGCGTCGGCGACGCCTTCGACGGCGAGGGCAATCTCACCAAGGAACCGATGCAGAAGGTGATGAAGCAATTCATCGACGCCTACGCGGCCTGGGTTGAGAAGCACAACAAATAGGCGACGGGGAGGGACGGCGTTAGGATTCGCTTAACCGGACCGTCGCATCGTCGCGGCATGGTTTCGCGCACCCGACTCAAATCGCTGCTCACCGGGCTCGCGCTGTATGCGGTCGCGGCGATGATGGTCGGCTATTTCGGCGTCAACGCCTATACCGGCAAATACGGCTTGAACGCGCGGCAGGAACTCGATCAGGAGATCATCGCGCTGACCTCCGAACTGGCGCGGCTGAAACGCGAGCGCGCCGAGGGCGAGCAGCGGGTGTCGCTGCTGCGCTCGGACCGGGTCGATCCCGACATGCTCGACGAGCGCGTGCGCTATCAGCTCGATTATGCCGACCCGCGCGAACTGGTCCGGACCACCAAGCCGGCGAACTGAGTTATCTGCATCTGCCGCCACGCACACGAACGTCATCCTGAGGTGCGCGCTCTTGCGCGCCTCGAAGGATGGCCACATGCACGTCTGTGGCTATCCTTCGAGGCTCGCCGTGAGAACGGCGAGCGCCTCAGGATGACGGTCGGTGGCAAAATACAAATCCCATCACACCCAATCCAGGAAATTTTTGCTCACGCTGCACTGCGGTATAGCGAATTTGTCCCGGCGTCACGCAATCCTTTTAAGGAGAAATGACTTGGGGTAGAGAGGGATCACCCTCTGTCAGACGGAAGTGCCCATGGCCGCTCAGAAAAAAAATCTCGCAAACGAAAAAGGCCAGGATAAGGGGCAGGACAAGGGCAACGGCGCGAAGAGCCCGCCAATTCCTGAATTCACCAGAGACGAGGAACTGAAGGCGCTGCGCGACATGCTGCTGATCCGGCGCTTTGAGGAAAAAGCCGGCCAGCTTTACGGCATGGGCGCGATCGGCGGCTTCTGCCATCTCTATATCGGCCAGGAAGCCATCGTGGTCGGCATGCAGATGGCCCTGAAGCAGGGCGATCAGGTCATAACAGGATACCGCGACCACGGACACATGCTGGCCTGCGGCATGGAAGCCAGGGGCGTGATGGCCGAACTGACCGGGCGCCACGGCGGCTATTCCAAGGGCAAGGGCGGCTCCATGCACATGTTCAGCAAGGAGAAGCATTTTTACGGCGGCCACGGCATCGTGGGGGCGCAAGTACCGCTCGGCACCGGGCTTGCCTTCGCCAACCGCTATCGCGGCAATGACAATGTCAGCCTGGCCTATTTCGGCGACGGCGCGTCGAACCAGGGCCAAGTCTACGAGAGTTTTAATATGGCGGAGCTTTGGAAGCTGCCGGTGATCTATGTCATCGAGAACAACCGCTACGCCATGGGCACCTCGGTGACGCGCTCCTCGGCGCAAACCGATTTTTCCAAGCGCGGCATCTCCTTCAACATCCCCGGCGAGCAGGTCGATGGAATGGACGTGCGCGCCGTGAAGGCCGCGGCCGACAAGGCTGTGGCATGGTGCCGTGCCGGCAAGGGGCCGTTCATTCTGGAAATGCAGACCTACCGCTACCGCGGCCACTCGATGTCGGACCCGGCAAAATACCGCACCCGGGAAGAGGTCGACAAGGTTCGCCACGATCAGGATCCGATCGAGCAGGTGCGCAATCGCCTGCTTGCCGCGAAAATGACCGAGCAGGATTTGAAGCAGATCGACGCCGAGGTGCGTGAGATCGTCAATGCCGCGGCTGACTTCGCGCAGCACGACCCCGAACCTGCGGCGGCCGAATTGTGGACCGACGTCTATCGCTGAACGCGCAAGCTGATCTGGAGC
>NZ_DASYMN010000065.1:0-18866 GCF_036009065.1 Bradyrhizobium sp.
GATAGAGCGGCTGCACCGGCGCCTGGCCGGCGTTACGTTCAGCGGTTTCCACCGCCGTTGCAACGGCTTTCATCATGACACGTCCCCTGTTGTCGTTTTTATCGACTTATTCGACGAAACTTGTGTCCCGCCTGATAGCCAAACCATAGGGAAGGCGTTTGAAGATCAGCTTAAATAAGACAATAAAGAGATCATGAATTTAAGACAGTGAATAGCGGATTAAGCCCGTCGCACAAGGACTTTTCGCAACCCTTCATTGAGGACGCAGCGCTGCTGTTCACGCTTCGTCTTGAGCCAGTGTCGCATTTGAGAACAGCATCGTTCGAATTCGACACATTCGCGTAACACAGATGACCGCCGCGTTAGGGTGACTCAAATCTTACCGCGAAAAAATGCGGAAAATTTTATGCGAGTGATGAAGTCCTGCCCGTCATTCCGGGCGCGCTCTTCGCGCGAACCCGGAATCCAGATGCCCGCCGCCGGAGTCCGGGTCTGCGTGCTTCCCCGGCATTCCGGAATGATGAAGGCCGGTCTATGGCGGCCGTTCGCGCGCGGCCATCCATGCCAGCGCGAGATAGGCCGCCAGCATCAAGGCCTCAACCGCGACGATCGTGATGCTGCCGCCGTAGATCGCGGGAAACATCAGCTCGATCACCGCCATTGAAACCACGGTTGTCAGCCACACCACCGCGCCCCATGGCGTCGCCAGCCACAAGCCCACGGCAGCGACCAGTTCGATCACCGCGAAATACACCGTCGCGGTTTGCCAGGCCATGGACTGGTTTTCGAAGGCGTCGTCCTCACCGCCGACGAAGCCGGTTACCTGCGCCCAGTGATAAAGGCCCTTGATCACCGACAGCACCGCCATGATGCGCAGGAACAGCACCAGCCGTCTGGTCCATGCATTGTCGCCGGTTTCGGTCCGTCCGGACGAGATCGCCGCCACTGACAGGGCATTGTCTCGCGGCGTCTGGTCGCGCGCTGGTGTTTCAGACATGCGGCTTGATGCTCATGGTCGGGAATATCTCATGATGCGAGTCATGGCCCGTTGGCCCGGCAAAATCAATCCATAGGCCGCATGGCGAGAGTGCGGTGACGCCGCGGTGCCGAGGTGCTAGAGTTGAACGGGTCCAGTCTGTCCTGGCTTCGGGGAGTGGTGGTAACATGGCGATCAAATTTGGGCGGCCGATCGAGATGCGCGACGCCCCCCGGCGGGAGTCCGCGCTGGCCGCCCCTGCCCTCGACCTGATCATGCGCCCGCGCCGCAACCGCAAGGCCGAATGGGCGCGCCGGCTGGTGCGGGAAAATGTCCTCACCGCGGACGATCTGATCTGGCCGCTGTTCGTGGTCGACGGCCACAACAAGCGCTTAAGCATTGCCTCGATGCCCGGCGTGGAGCGCCTCAGCGTCGACCAGGCGGTGCGCGACGCCGAGCGCGCCATAAAACTGCGGATTCCCTGCATCGCGCTGTTTCCCTATACCGAACCGTCGCTGCGCGACGAGCACGGCTCCGAGGCGCTCAATGCCGACAACCTGGTTTGCGAATCGGTCCGTGCCATCAAGAAAGAATTTCCGGGCCTCGGCGTGCTCTGCGACGTGGCACTGGATCCCTTCACCAGCCACGGCCATGACGGACTGATTAGGGACGGCCGCATCCTCAACGACGAAACCGTCGCGGTCCTGGTGCGCCAGGCGCTGGTGCAGGCGGAAGCCGGCTGCGATATCATCGCGCCTTCGGACATGATGGACGGCCGGGTCGGGGCCATCCGCCAGGCGCTCGACGAGGCGGGATTACTCGACGTGCAGATCATGGCCTACGCCGCCAAATATGCCTCGGCGTTTTACGGCCCGTTCCGCGACGCCATCGGCTCGGCGAAGACGCTGACCGGCGACAAGCGCACCTACCAGATGGACTCGGCCAATTCCGACGAGGCCTTGCGCGAGGTCGAGCTCGACATCGCCGAGGGCGCCGACATGGTGATGGTCAAGCCCGGCATGCCGTATCTCGACATCGTCCGTCGCGTCAAAGACGCTTTTGCGATGCCTACCTTCGCCTACCAGGTGTCCGGCGAATACGCGATGATCGCAGCGGCAGCGCAAAACGGTTGGATCGACGGCGAACGCGCCATGATGGAAAGCCTGCTCGCCTTCAAGCGCGCCGGCGCCGACGGCGTGCTGACTTACTTTGCGGCGCAGGCTGCGGAGAAGCTGAAAGCGGAATCGTAGGGTGGGCAAAGGCGCTCTTGCGCCATGCCCACCTTTGGTGGACGAGACATCCCTGATGGTGGGCACGCTTCGCTTTGCGCACCCTACGCGCTGCGGCACTTCGTCATTACCACGCCGCAATGATCGCGCTATCTTGTAACAACTTGTGCCCATTCCCATGTCCTGCGCGGCAACGCAGTCGAAAGGACTGATCATGTCTGACAGCGGTTCATATAGCAGCGGCGCCCGGCCGGGCGGTTCCGCGCCGCATGACTTCGATCCGTGGCTGTATCCGGAATTGTTCCGCGGCGTGCTGACGCGGCGGGTGTTCGCGTTCCTGATCGATCTGGTGGTGCTGTCGATTCCGGTGGTTCTGGCTTGCATGTTCATCGCCGTGTTCGGCGTGGTCACGCTGGGGCTCGGCTGGTCGCTGTTCTGGCTGGTGTCCCCAGCCTCGGTAATCTGGGCAATTGTCTATTACGGCGCGTCGTTCGGCGGCCCGCATTCGGCGACGCTGGGCATGCGGGTGATGGATCTGCAGCTGCGCACATGGACCGGCGCGCCCGGTTATTTTGTGCTGGGCGCCGCGCATGCGGTGCTGTTTTGGGTCTCGGTGTCGTTCTTCACGCCGCTGATTCTGCTGGTTGGGCTGTTCAACGGCCGACGCCGGCTGTTGCACGACATGATCCTGGGAACCGTGGTTATTAACAGCTCGGCCCGCGCCGAAGTCGCGCAGTCGGCCCGAACATACTGACGCCAAGCAAACCGATTGACCGTCAGCCGCCGCGGCGCGATGCTCAGCCCAACTGCTTCGGAGACCGACGGCATAACGTGACCCAACACTCGCGCGACACCCCGCAATTCTATCTGACGGCGCCCTCGCCCTGCCCGTATTTGCCGGGCCGGCACGAGCGCAAGGTGTTCACGCATCTGGTCGGCGACAAGGCCGGCGATCTCAACGACCTGCTCACCCATGGCGGTTTCCGGCGCAGCCAGTCGATCGCCTATCGACCCGCCTGCGACCAGTGCCGCGCCTGCGTCTCGGTGCGGGTAATTGCCAACGAATTCCGGCCCTCGCGCAATTTCCGCAAGATTCTGGCGCGCAACGCCGACATCGTCGGCGAGCAGCGCAGTCCGGTGCCGACCTCGGAACAATATTCGGTATTCCGCGCCTATCTCGACCATCGCCATCGCCACGGCGGCATGGCCGACATGACCGTGCTCGATTATGCGATGATGGTCGAGGACAGCCATGTCGAGACCCGCATCATCGAATATCGCAAGCGCGGCATCGACAGCGGCATTACCGGGCGCGGCGAAGGCCTGGTGGCGGTGGCGCTGTCCGACGTGCTCAGCGACGGGCTGTCGATGGTGTATTCTTTCTTCGAGCCGTCGGAGGAAGGCCGCTCGCTCGGCACCTTCATGATATTGGACCACATCACCCGAGCCCGCCGGCTCGGACTGCCCTACGTCTATCTCGGCTACTGGATCGAGGGCTCCCGGAAGATGGACTACAAGGGCCGCTTCCTGCCGCAGCAGCGCCTCGCTCCCTCGGGCTGGCTGCGCATCGACGCATCCGGCGAAATGCCGACCGAGCCGCAGGATTAATTCTCGTAGCCCGGATGAGCGAAGCAATATCCGGGACTGCGGCCAAGAGTACCGGATATCGCTTCGCTCATCCGGGCTACGAACTACGAACCAACGATCGTTTCGAACAGCAGCTTGACGTTCAGGGTCACGATGACAGCGGCGACGATCCACGCCGCAACGGCTACCGGTCGAGGGATCACGAAATCGCCCATCTTTCGCCGGTCCGACACGAATCGCACCAGCGGAATCACCGCGAATGGCAGCTGCATCGACAGAATGACCTGACTGAGCACGAGCAGCTGTCCGGTGCCGCGCTCGCCATAAAGCGCGGTGACGATGACGACCGGCACGATGGCGACAGCGCGTGTGACAAGACGCCGTGCCCAGCTCGGCATCCGCAACCGCAAAAACCCTTCCATCACGATCTGACCAGCGAGCGTCGCCGTCACCGTCGAGTTGAGGCCGGATGCCAGCAGCGCGACCGCAAACAGGGTCGAGGCAATGCCGAGGCCGAGCAGTGGCGACAGCAGTTCGAAAGCTTTGCCGATCTCGGCGACATCGGAATGGCCGCTGCCGTGAAATGTCGCAGCGGCGACAATCAGAATTGCCGCGTTGATGAACAACGCCAGCATCAGCGCGATGGTCGAGTCGGTGGTCGCCCATTTGATGGCGTCGCGGCGGCCTTCGTCGGTGCGCGGATAGGCGCGGGTCTGTACGATCGACGAGTGTAGATAGAGGTTATGAGGCATCACCGTCGCACCGATGATGCCGATGGCAATATAGAGCATCGCGGGATTGGTCACGATCGCGCTAGACGGCACGAAGCCCCGCAGCACCGCCGCGACGGGCGGCGCCGCGGCTACGATCTGAACCGTGAAGCACAGGGCTATGACGATCAGCAGTGCGATCACGAAGGCTTCGAGAAAACGGAAACCCTTGTTCATCAGCAGCAGCAGCAGGAAGGCATCAAGCGCGGTGATGAGTGCGCCGCCGATCAGCGGAATGCCGAACAGCAATTGCAGCGCGATTGCGGTGCCGATCACCTCGGCCAGATCGCAGGCGATGATCGCGGCCTCGCAGGCGAGCCACAGCATGATGTTGACGGGCCGCGAATAGCTGTCGCGGCAGGCCTGCGCGAGGTCGCGATCGGTGACGATACCGAGCCGCGCAGCGAGCGCCTGCAGCAGAATCGCCATTACGTTCGATAGCAGGATGACCGACAGCAGCGTGTAGCCGAACTGCGCGCCGCCCGCGAGATCGGTCGCCCAGTTGCCGGGATCCATGTAGCCGACCGAGACCATGTAGCCCGGCCCCGCGAAGGCCAGCAGGCGGCGGAACCAATGGCCACCGACCGGGATCGCAACGCTGGCATTGACTTCCGGAAGGCTGCGCAGTGCATCCACGCCGCTGCCCGACCGCCATCCGGAAACGCCGAGCGCGCCGCGCCTGGTCACTTCGGCGCGCGGATCAGGCGGAATTTTCGGGGAAATCGCATCCATACCGCAGGATGACCTATTTTCAATCTTGTTGCAACTCATTTGCAACTGCATCTAGCCGATGTGGTTAGCGCGGTCGCCCGCCGAGGCAAGATCGCCCTCCTCCCGTTCATATGCAGGCGATCTGCGCCGGATCGATGAAAAAGCTTCGCGGTCCAACCACGTTGATCCTGCCCGGATTGTCTTTGATCGCGACGTCCATCGTACACGCGCCGGCCGTCAGCCGGTAAAGGTCGTCGGCGATCCGTTCGATCTTGTCGATCGGACGGCTGAAAGCACCGACGACCCTGCTGTCGTCGAGAATCGCACGCAGTTCAGCCAGCCGCTGATACTGCGGCGGAAGCGCGGCCATGGCTGTGGCGGAACAGAAGACAACCCAGGTTGCCGAGGCAACACCGAAAACACGCATCATCGAACCCTCAGTGAGACCCCCATTGTTAGACTGGATTGCCATCGCGGCGAAAGCGCGTGGTTCCGAGATCGGGAAACGGGTGGCTGCGCCGGCGGTTGGCTTCCAAGGTGCACATAACGATGCACAGGAGGCCATCATGGCCGAGCTACGAAACCAGTTGCCCGCGACCTTCAACCGCTTGGCCTGGTCCAACCTTGCCGCGCAATCGGCCGAACAGATCGCGCTGGCGGCGGCGCCGATCGTCGCCGTGCTGATGCTGGGCGTCGGCGAAGGCCAGACCAGCCTTTTACAGATGGCGCTGACGCTGCCGTTTATCCTGTTTGCGATCCCCGCAGGTCTGCTCGCCGACCGCATCTCGCGGCGCGCGCTGATGGCAGGTTCCGAGGCGCTGCGCACCGCGGCGCTGCTCGGAATCCTGGCCCTGATCTGGCTGAACCTGCTGACATTGCCGCTGCTCGCATTGCTGGGCTTTGTCGCGGTGTGCGGAACGGTCGCTTACAGCGTCGCGGCGCCCGCACTGGTGCCGTCATTGGTCCCGTCGCAATCGCTGCCTTCGGCCAATGCGCGGATCGAGCTGGCGCGCACCGTCGCATTCGCCAGCGGCCCTGCGTTGGGCGGCTTGCTGATAGGATGGGTCGGCGCCGCACCGGCGTTCGGATTCGCGGCGACACTTTCCATCATCGCGGTTGTGCTGCTGTCCGGAATCTACGAACCGGCGCGGCAGCCGGCGCCGGCGCGGCATCCGCTGCAGGAGATCAGGGAAGGCGCAGTGTTCGTGTTTCAACATCCCCTGCTGCGGCCGGTGTTTGCGACGCAGTTCATCTTCAACATCGGCTCGTTCCTGGTGCTCGCCGTGTTTGTGCCCTACGCGATCAGGCATCTTGGATTGTCGGCGTCGGGCGTCGGCACGACGCTGGCGCTGTATGGCGTCGGCATGGTGATGGGTGCGCTCTCGGCGACGCGGGTGATGCGGCGCCTGCAGTTCGGCACCGTGATCGCGCTCGGGCCGGTTACCGGGCTGATTGCCGCCGCGGTGCTGGCGCTGACGACGGTTGTCCCAAGCCCGCCGCTCGCGGGTCTCGGCTTCTTCCTGCTCGGCGCCGGTCCGATCCTGTGGGTGATATCGACCACCACGCTGCGGCAATCGGTGACGCCGGCGCGCCTGCTCGGCAGAGTGTCCGCGATCAACATCATGAGCTACGGCGCCCGACCGGTCGGCGCCGCGCTCGGCGCGGTCGCCGGCGGCCTCTATGGCGCCGAGCTGTGCCTGTATCTGGCGGTCGTGATCTTCGGCACGCAGGCGCTGGTGATCCTGCTGTCGCCGGCGGTCAGCCTGAGCAGGCAGCCGGACATGGTGGCTGAGTCCGTAAACGCCTTGCGATCCTGTTGAGACCAGCGTTCGTCGGAGCCTTGGGCGGCGCTACGCGCCGACCCGCTGGCTCACAATGACGGTCATACCGTTTTCGCATCCCTGCCCCGAAATTTCCCGCCGAGGCCCTTTGGACCTTCCCAGCCGGAGTTTATATGATATGCATCATTTCATATCGACCGGGAGTTTCCATGACCGACCAGGCCGTTGCCACCCCCGCCGTGCCGCGCCCGGAGGCCGCCTCGACAACGGCGCAGATAGCCGTGCTGGCCACGCTGGCCGCGGTCGGCACCCTCGCCACCAACATCTTGCTGCCGTCGCTGCCGCAGATGGCGGCGTCGCTCCATGTCTCGACCGCGGAAGTGACCGCGTCGATCACCGTATTCCTCGCGGTGTTTGCGATCGGACAACTGGCGGTCGGGCCGATTTCGGATCGTTACGGGCGGCGGGTGCCGGTGCTCGCAGGCTTTGTCGTTTTCATTGCCGGCAGCATCTGGTGCGGGCTCGCAAACGACCTGCCGAGCCTTCTCGCCGGCCGCGTCATCCAGGCCGCCGGCGCATGTTCGACCTCGGTGCTGTCGCGGGCGATTGCCCGCGATCTTTTCAGCGGCGCGGCGCTGGGCCGCGCGATGGCCCTGGTCATGATCGCGATGGCAGCGGCGCCCGGCTTCTCGCCACTGCTCGGCGGCGCGCTCGATCATTGGTTCGGCTGGCGCTCGGAATTCGCCTTTGTCGGCGCCTTCGCTGCCATCGCGGCCGTGGCCTACGCCGCGGTGCTCGGCGAAACCCATCGCTCGACGCGGATTCCGCTCAATCCGCTTGCGATTGCCAAAACCTATTTCGGCCTGACTGCCGACCGCCGCTTTCTGGTTCCGGCGGCGACGGTGAGCCTGATCATGGGCGGGCTGTTCTCGATGTTCTCGGCGGCCCCGCGGGTGCTGATCGAAGGGCTGCAGTTCACGCCGATCGATCTTGGCCTGTTCTTCGCCGCTACGGTGCTGGTGGTGTTCGGCGCGGGCATGCTGGCGACAAGGCTGGCGCCGCGCTTCGGGCTCGACCGCTCGATCCAGGGCGGACTGTTGCTGGCGGCGGCGGGCAGCGTGGCCCTCCTGCTGGTGTCGTTGTTCAACGCGACCTTCCTGCCGTTCCTTGGGGCAATGTGCGTATTCCTGCTCGGCATGGGCATCGTCAATCCGCTCGGCACCGCGCAGGCGCTGTCGCCATTCGGTGAAAAAGCCGGTGCGGCATCGGCACTGCTCGGCTTCTGGCAGATGATGGGCGCGGCAACCGGCGTCTGGCTGGCGGCGACGATCTCGCATGAAGCGATGTTCGCGCTCGGCATCGTGCTGACGGCGGCCTCGCTGCTGGCGCTGCTGCTCTATGGGCTGCGGAAGAAGGCGCCGTAACGCCTTGCACCGGTCACCGCTGCCGGCATAGTCTGTTTCGGGGACATCGCAGCCTCCCCATGAAATGGCGATCCCATTCAAGCGCTGCTCGCCCTTTTTTGGAGCGAGCACATGGATGGGTTTCCTCTCGCACTTCCGATCTTTGTTTTCGCCACGTTTGCCGGCGCGCTGGTCGCCGGCCTGTCCGGCTTCGCGTTCGGCCTCGTTGTGGCTTCGATCTGGCTTTACATTCTCACGCCGCTGCAAACGGCAACGCTGATCATCGCGTTCGGGCTGATCGTGCAGGGATATTCGGTCTGGAAGCTTCGCGGCGCGCTGGACTGGAAACGGCTCTGGCCGTTTCTCGTCGGCGCGGCGGCCGGCGTCCCCGCAGGTGTAACCATCCTGACCTGGGCCGATCCGGCCCACATACGGGCGGCCGTCGGCGTGTTTCTGGTCCTCTACAGCCTCTATGCTTTCTTCCGTCCCGCGATCTATCCGGTCAAGGCAGGCGGCGCGGCAGCCGACGCCGGCGTCGGCTTTCTCAATGGCGTGCTCGGGGGGATGACCGGCCTTGCCGGCATCCTCGTCGTCATCTGGTGCGGACTGCGCGGCTGGCCAAGGGACGTGCAGCGCACCGTCTTTCAGCCGGTAGCGGTGGCCATATTCTTGATGAGCGCCCTCTGGATCGGAACCAAGGGCGCGATTACAGCGGACACGATCAAATTATTCTTCATCGGGCTACCCGCACTTCTCTCCGGCACGTTGCTTGGGCTCAAGCTGTTCGGCCGACTTAACGAGGCGGCGTTCCGGAAAGTCGTGCTTGTCCTTCTTTTCGCATCGGGCGCCATGCTGATTTTCTAGGACACATCCGATCGCATCTCAGTCCGGGTCTTGAGCGGCGTGCACGCTGTCCGAACAAGTCACGACCTCGACCGTGACGTGGCTGAGACCCCGGAGATCTCCAAGCCGGCGTTTGTACGTGGCAGGCGATAGAGGCTTGTCGGATACCACCGGGATGACGGCGGCGCGATGGCCGGGACCGACCTGCCACAGGTGGAGGTCCGTCAGCCGGTCGCCCTCGGTCTCCAGCCGGTTGCGGATCACGGCTTCGAGATTTTTATCGACGCTGGCATCCAGCAGCACCGCGCCGGTGTCCCGGATCAGGCCGTAGGCCCAGCCGGCGATGGCAAGACTGCCGATGATTCCGATCACCGGATCGGCCCAGTTCCACTGCGAAACCATCGCGATCATCAACGCCAAGATGGCTAGCACCGACGTGGCGGCGTCGGCGAGCACGTGGACGTATGCCGCGCGAAGATTGTTGTCGTGGTGATCATGCCCGTGGGAATCCCCGTGGCCATGCCGATCATCGTGCGCATCGCGCAGCAGCCACGCGCTGATCAGGTTGACGACAAGACCAAGCACGGCGACCGATATGGCCTCGGCATACGCAATCGGGACCGGGTGAACAAGGCGAGCGGCGCTTTCCCAGGCGATTTGAACCGCGATCATCGCAAGGATGATCGCGCTGGCAAAGGCTGCCAGATCGCCGAACTTTCCGGTGCCAAAGGTGAACCGGGAATTGCGTGCATGTTGGCGGGCAAACAGATAGGCGATCCCAGCGATTCCAAGCGCAGCAGCGTGGGTTGCCATGTGCCAGCCGTCCGCCAGCAGCGCCATCGATCCGAAAAGCGATCCCGCCGCAATCTCGCCGACCATCATAACGGCGGTAAGGGCGACGACGAACCACGTCCGGCGCTCGTTGCGGGAGTGCTGTCGACCGAGGAAAACGAGGTCGTGCGTCCATTGCTCGATGGAGTGCGAGTGCATTGGCCTTCCCTGGCGAAGTCCTGTCTGGCACAGAGCATATGCCGCTCAGTGAGAAGGTTCCATGAGATGCGCCGCAAATAAAGGCGGAAAGCGACGCGGCCTGCCCTCGTCCGGGGCGCGTGTAATTGACCCGACGACCGCGATTGACAGGACGGACCGAGTCCGCTGTATTTATGCCATGGGGGCCTTTGCGATCCCCCCACGAGGCGACATGCCCAAGTATCGCGTCCCGTTTTTCACGAGGGCGCAGCATGTCACTCACCACATCGATATCTACAACGCTTTGCGTATTCATCCTGGCTGCAACGGCCCTGCCGAGCCGGGCCGAAACCATCACCTTTGCGGCGTCGAAAGGACTTGGCGATTTGGAATTCGCCATGACCGGTAACGGCGTGCCGGGTGAATGGTCTGTCGTCCGCAATGACGCCGTCCAGGCCTTGGCGCAGACCGGCACCGACCCTACGGACGACCGGTTTCCGCTCGCGATCTATCGGCCGTTCTCAGGACGCAATGTCTACGTCTCGATCCGCTTCATGCCGATTGCCGGCAAAATCGATCAAGCCGGCGGCGTCGTCGTGCGATTTAGGTCGGCTGGCGATTACTACGTCGCGCGCGCCAACGCGCTCGAAAACAACGTGCGTTTCTACCGCGTGATCGGCGGAAAGCGGCAGATGATCGCCGGCGTGGATGCCAGCGTGTCAAGCGGCGTTTGGCACACGCTCGGAATAGCGGCGCGAGACGACCGCTTCATCATAGTGTTCGACGGCCGGGAACTGTTTGGCGCTACCGACGCAACGTTCCCGGGCCCCGGCAGAGTCGGCCTGTGGACCAAGGCCGACAGTGTCACCTGGTTCGAAAGCATCAGGATCAAATCTCTCGATTGAAATTTCGGAGCAAGCTCGCTGCAACGCAACGTCATCCTGAGGAGCCGCGCTCTTGCGCGGCGTCTCGCAGGAGGGCCGCTTGCGCTCGTGGGCCATCCTTCGAGGCTCGCCGAAGACGGCGAGCGCCTCAGGATGACGGCGGTAAGCGTAGCGCACAACACAATTGGCAGAACGGACGCGGTCGGCAGTATTCGCCTCAATTCGCCTCATGGGGGTTGTGCGATCCCCCACGAGGCGACATGCCCAAGTATCGCGTCTCGTTTTCACGGGGCGCCATGTCATCCTGTGAGGCTTTGGACAATCCATCGGAGATGAGAACGCCTGGACGCAGGTTTTATCCAGGTGTTGAATAGTGTGCTGCCGGAGTTCAGCTAGGTAACAGCCACGCCTTTGCTTACGAGCGTCTGTCGGATTCCGCGCACCGAGCTGAGACTCATGATCTCGGAAGTCGAAAACGTAATTCCGAATTCGTCTTCCAGTGCCATTACCAGAGAGACATGGCGCAGACTGTCCCATCGATGTAGCGTTTTGGGGCTGGCGTCTTCCGTGATGCGATTTTCCGGCTCGCCGAGGACAGAAACGAAAATGCTTGAAAATTTGGACATGGTGATGCTCCAGGGTTGGGATGCGGTTTGTCGAAGAACGTCGGCTCAATCAATCGTTCGCGGTGAAGACGATGTCGCGCAATTCGGCGGGCCATCGTGCTGGTTCGAAGCCATGCTGGCTGAAAAGTGCCAGGACCCATCGCTCGAGGCCGAAGCCCACGCAGGCCGAAATCGCGGGGCTTGCGTCCTCCAGTTTTATGTCGAAGCGATTGCCGAAGAACGGACCATGCAGATTGATTGATCCGCCGGCGATAGAGCGTGACTTGCCCGTTTCGTCGGGGCCAATGGCAAGCCGAATTTCAGACTTCACGTCGAGACTCTGCTGAAAGAACGTCTTGACCGCATACACCGTCGCGAAGAACGGATCATTCGCGGTCTCGATGTGCAGATCGAGATCCCATTCCTGAGCGATGTCGCCAATAATAGCGACGGCTTCCTTGCGGCAATCGTTGACGAACGCGTCTGTCCCGAGGAAGACCAATTCCCGCACGTTGAATTCCCACAGCCGGTCGAGGCCGCGGATATTCCGCGACTCATAGCGGAACACGCGCCCCATCCACGTGAGGATCGTTCCGTCGCCGGGAATAGTCTTGCCTTCGTAGGCTTCGTAGCACGGGAAACACGCGGCCGGGTTCAAGCAGTAGTGCGGTTTGGAAAACGAGTCGTTGCCGGGAACTTGCAGCGCGGAGTGACCGGCATTGGCCTGGCGGAAGCGCTCAAGTTCGTCAAAGTCCTCCACCACGTGCGACACGAAGGAGACGGCATTGGGATGCATCTCGAAGTATCCGCAGCGCGCAAGCACGTCGGCGCGGATCATGGCGGGGTAGCTGCGATGCTGTGCATCGAACCGGGCGAGGTAAATGCGGCCAAGCTTTTGATCAACCGCATGCAGTAGCCGCAAAGCCGGTCCGGAGAGGCTGACCTGGCCCTGCCCGTGCTCAAACAACCAGCCGCGGGCCTGCAGCTCCTCGTAGACATCGGCCACGATCGGATGCGGATCGGCGCGGCTGTGCCGGTAGTGCACGGTCGGCTCTATCTTGCGGAACCTTGAAACCATGCCAGCCAGAAACCGTTCGGTTTTGTCTTTGACCGCAGCGGCGTCGGCGCCCGGCTTGAGACAAATCACGACGCCGTCCAGGGTGGAATTGACGTGCAGGCGGTCGATGTCCGTCGAGATGTAGACCGACTGCTTTTCGATGTCCGATGCGAGTTCTGCATCGACCTGGCGTGACAATTTCATTTCGATCTTCGAAAAATTCGTGGCGAGGATGTTCATGATACACTCCGTCCGGTTTGAGTTGTTTGAGCTCTGAATGATTTCTCGGATGACCTAGAATTTGTAGTAGAGGAAGCCGCTGACATTGTCGGAACTCAGCAGCGCGACCGTGATGAGCATCGCAGTCCAGGCTGTGCCCGCCGCACTCGGACGCCAGGTCATTCCGGTAAGCCAGTTACGTGCGCGCTCGGCGATTTCGTCCGTCGTCATCGGATAGTCGCGGAGGATTTCGGTGGTGTTCGGTGCCGTTACGAGAAACAAGACAACGGCAGCTTCAAGCGGCAACAGCACCGTCCAATCGAGCAGACTGGTTGCCGCCGACGAACCACCAAACATCACTACCAGAATCGCGCCGGCTTCATGCAGGGTCTCGGAACGGAACAGGACCATAGAGACCAGCGCGACCAGCATCGTAAGCAGCCAGCCAGCGGCGGCAGGAACTTCCGGCATCCGCGCTTCCCGCCAGGCGTAGTTGACCGAAAGCGCTACGCCCCACAGCAACCCGAACACAATGTAGTTCCAACCTGCTCCGTGCCACAGCCCCGCCAAGGCGAATGCGACGACGGAAGGAAGTGCAACGGCGAGGATAAATCGCACGACCGGACCGGATTTGCGGCGGTGGTGATAGCGCGCCAACCGCACGGCCATTGGCATATAGAGGTACATCGTGATGAAGCGCGTCAGCGTGATGTGCCACCGCTTCCAATATTCAAGAATGCTCGTCGCCTTCAGTGGAGAATTGAAGTTGATTGGCAGCTTGATCCCGACCAAAGCGGCGATTGCCAGCGCCATGTCGCAGTAGCCGGAGAAGTCGAAGTACAGCTGCAGGAAGTAGGCGACCGTTCCGCCCCATGCGTCGAACATCGTGATCGTCTGACCATTCGCGACCGCAGCGAACATGGCGTTTGCGGTGGGCGCGAAGGCTTCGGCAACGACAATCTTTTTGAAGAGGCCGAACGAGAACAATGCGGCGCACGAGAGCACACGATTGAGGGTTGGCTTGAAGATCTCATCGTTGCGCAGTTGCGGCAGTATTTCGCGCAACGTCGTGATCGGACCCGATGTCACCGAACCGAAGAATGAGACGAACAGCAGGTACTCGATGAAGGAATGGCGCTCGTGCCGCCCATTCGACGTGTCGGCAAGATATGCAATTTGCTGGAAGGTAAAGAACGAGACGCCGAGGGGAAGCGCGATATGCATGAGCGGCCAGGCTGGCGTACCTGAAGCGGCAAGTGCAAGGTTGATATTTTCGATGAAGAAGTCGACGTACTTGAAGTATCCGAGGAAGGCGATATTGGCAGCCACCCCCAGGACAGTCAGCGTTGTCGCGTGGGGCGTGTTCCGATACCGCTCGATCAGCCCAGCAATGCCGAAGTTCACGACCGCAGACCCTAGCAGGACTGCAAGAAAAGCCAGTGTCCAGGAAGCGTAAAAGCCAAGTGACGCGGCAAGAAGACACACGAGTCCTGCACGGCGGCCCGCGTATCGATCCGCGAGGACGACTGACGCCAGGGTGATTGGCAGGAACACGAATAAGAAGGACGGTGAATGGAACAGCATGGCTTCCCCCTCGAACCCGACGGCGGGTCTACATTATTGTTGTCGAAGTGAAATTGTGTTGCGCGTTCGAGACGTTGCGAGACGCGCATGAAGATGCATTCAACGCCGATGCCAACGGCGATGGTAGAAGATGTCGCGATTGCGGATCGTTATTAGGTGCGGGCCGGCCGTATCTAGGCGCGGGGTATTTTACCGAACACCTTGTGCAGGCAGGCTTCATCAAGGTGTATGTAGTCGCGGAAATTACTCTCCTGACATCCGGCTTTGGTCGGATCGAAACTGCCAACCAGCACTGCGTTTTGTCCGGCAGCAATCTTCGAAACCTGGGCCTCTATCGAGGCCAAAGCTTTGCCGTAGGGGGTACCGATCAAGGCATTCCAGTAGGCGGGGTGATGCGGCGTTATGGCGATCGCGACCTGGACACCCTTGTCGCGAAGGTATTTGAGCAGCGGTGCGAGCATCGCTACGCGTTCGGCATCAACCGGCCAATTTGCTGTGTTAGCGACCTTTTTTGCGCTGGCAATCGCCAACGCCCGTGCAGACTCCGGTGTAAATGAGCCTTGATGGGCCGCCGAAAATGCGAGCGAACCGTCGGATCGGATGACATCGAACTTCGGATGCGAGGCCGCGTGTGTTGTGCCGGGTGCCTCGTCGGACGTAAATCGAAACGCCAACTGCCGCTTCAGGAGAGAGACAGAGAACATCTGGCTCGTGTGGCTGAAAGGAAGATTATCCGTCAGGGGGATTGTGGATATGCCCAGTTTATCAGCCATTGCTCGATATTCCGGCCAGAACATCTTCCACTCCTCGTCCTTCCGGGCCGAAAGCGGAAGAAACGTGGCGAACCGGACGCTGAGGATCAGCGTCTTTGGCAGTCTTCCATTCGCCTCGAGCAGTCCCGTAAACGCGATCAGGTCTTCGATGAAGTCACTATGCACGAACGCATTGAAGTAGCTCTGACCTGGGAATAGAGCCGCGCTCGCAAGTTCGAAACGGCTGCCAGCGAACGCGATGATATCGGGTGTCCGATCCATCTGGCGTACCTGCTCCCGCCGCAGACCGCGAAAATCCAAATTCGGATCGCGCACCTGAACGTTCAATCCCTGGTGCAGTTGGGACGCCACAACCGACTGACCGCTTGCCGAAAAGTTGAGCGGATCGAGATACGAGTTTGCCGCCGCGATCGCGAAAGCAGTCCCCGCAGCGACGCTGGCGAAGAGGCCGATGTGACGCCAGACCAGCCTGAAGGCCCATCGGCTTGCCTTTCTCCCGGGAAGGATCGATGTGGCAGTATTTACAGTTGTGGCGGTCATGGGAGCCCTCATCGGCTGGGTTGCGTTGATGCAATCAGAGTTCACGATTTCCAGAAGGGCTTGCGCGACTCGCGCTCGACCTGTGCTCGGGTGATACCGACGTCGTGGAGCTGACGGTCGTCCAGTTCGCGCAGGTCCCGCCGCTCTTGGCGCCGGCTAAGAATGTGGAAAACATACTCAGCGAAGCCTATGACCAGCCCAAAAGACCGGCGCTCCTGCCGCGTGACAGCTACGACAAGGTCGGTTGGATGAATGTTCATGCGTGAACTCCTGTCTGTGGTGGAGCCGATGGATCGGGACAATCGCCCGGAAGAAGAGATACGTTCATTTATGAAATAGACGTATCATCGAATAACTAAGTACGCAATAATTATTTCTCAAAAAAGATACTGATGTATCAATTATTTATAATTGTTTGATTTTGCGAGAGAAAATTGGAGTATAAGCTATCAATAAATCGGTTTGGAGGCTCGCCGACGAAAATGCAGCGCGGGAAAAGGCTGCATTAAGCAAAAATTTGGTGCAGTCGTTTCATAATATTGAAAAAGATGTAGCTTTTTAAGACCCCCGTGGTACACTTGTAGCAAATCAGCGCTCAGATTATCGGGACCACCATTCCATGACGCCCGCGACGGCCAAGATCGAAGATGCAGAGCAATACCGGTGGTTGGTGCTGTTTCATCAGCTGCCGCCCAAGCCAGCCTACATGCGGGTCAAGGTGTGGCGGCGCCTGCAGGCCCTCGGCGCAGTGATCGTGAAAAACTCCGTCTATGTTCTTCCGCAGAGTGACGCCGCTCACGAAAGCTTGCTGCAACTGCTGCATGAGATTCTGAATCAGAATGGTGAGGCCGCCATTTGTGAGGCCGCGTTCATTGCTGGCGCGAGCGATGCGGACATCATCAAGCTTTTCCAAAGCGCCAGGGATGAGGACTACGAGGCGCTCGCCAAGGAAATCGACGAGGCCGCCCGAAGCTGGACGAGCGGCGCGAACGGGCCGTTGCCGGTCTGGTCACCCGACGTGCGGACGCAGCTTACAAAGTTCCACAAGCGCTGGAATGAGATCCAAGCCATCGACTATTTCGGTACGCCGGCCGGCCAAGCCGTCGCGACCACTCTTCAGAACTTGGAGGCCAATTGGAAGGTTGGCGAACGCAGGTCCGACGAGCAGGCTAGGCTGAGCAATTTCTCCGGCCGCACATGGGTCACGCGTAAAGGCATCGGCGTTGACCGGATTGCAAGCGCTTGGCTGATCCGTCGCTTCATCGATCAACGTGCAAAGTTCAAATTCATTGACGCAACGACTTACGTGCAGCAGCCCGCTGAGCTTCGCTTCGATATGAATGAGGCGGAATTCACCCACATAGGCGACATGTGCACGTTTGAGGTCCTCGTTCAGCAAACCAAGCTTGACTCACGCCCTGCGCTAAAAGCTTTGGCTGAGATCATTCACGAATTGGACCTCAAGGACGGAAAGTACAATCGCCCCGAGGCCGCTGGGATCGGCCTGCTGCTCGAAGGAATTGTTGCGCAGAATGCTGCGGACCCTGAGAGATTGGCGCGTGGTACCGAGCTTTTTGAGAATCTCTATCGCCAGTTTGAGCGGCAGACTCTCGCTGTGCCGGTGGACCGTCGGAATGAGATGACTATGGAGCAATGAAGCGGCGGACTAGCCCTCATGCTTTTCGGCCAACTCGACGAAGCTTCTTCTGAAAACGTCGCGCTGTTTGCCTGCGACGCGGTTGATTTTCGAGTGGATTGACAACGGGTGCGACGACGAGCTAATTCGCGGCATGGGGGTGTGCGATCCCCTCACGAGGCGACATGCTCAAGAATCGCGTCCCGTTATTTACGAGGGCGCTGCTATGTCATCTTACACCTCCATATCCCCCGACAAACTTGCACGACTGATCGGCACGGCGCATACGCCGGTGCTCGTCGATGTCCGCACGGACGAGGATTTTGACGCCGATCCACGCGTCATTCCCAATGCTGTCCGCCGCTCGCACAGCGATACGGATGGGTGGGTAGGACTTCTCACCGGCCGCGCCGTCGTGGTGATTTGCCACAAAGGAAAAAAGCTCAGCGAGGGCACTGCCGCCTGGCTCCGGCACGCCAACGTCTCGGCCGAGACGCTGGAGGGCGGTTTCGAAGGCTGGAAGAACGCAAAACTCCCCTTGGTACCGGCATCGAAGCTGCCGGCCCGCGATGCGCAGGGACGCACCGTCTGGGTCACCCGCGCGCGCCCGAAAATCGACCGCATCGCCTGCCCGTGGCTGATTCGCCGCTTCATCGATCCGAACGCGGTGTTCTTATTCGTCGCACCTTCCGAGGTGATCGCGGTCGGCGAGCGCTTCAACGCGGTGCCGTTCGATATCGAAAACGTGTTCTGGAGCCATCGCGGCGAACTCTGCACTTTCGATGTGATGATCGAGGAGTTCGGTCTGGCGACGCCGCCGCTGCTGCGGCTGGCCACCATGGTGCGCGCCGCCGATACCGGACGGCTCGATCTGTCGCCGGAAGCGCCGGGCCTGCTCGCGGCATCGCTCGGCCTGTCCCGGATGTATGACGACGATCTCGAACAACTCGAGGCGGGCATTGCGCTTTACGACGCGTTCTATCGCTGGTGCCGCGATGCCACCGGCGAAACCCATAACTGGCCGGCCCACAAGGCAAAGCCATGAGCGACCTCGTTGCAGACCGGAAAGTGACCGAGGACGCCGGTCACGGCATCAGCTTCGGCGAGGCCTTTCGGGTCTGGTTGCGGGTAGCACTGTTGAGCTTCGGCGGCCCGGCGGGGCAGATCGCGGTGATGCACCGCATCCTGGTCGAGGAAAAGAACTGGATTTCGGAAAGCCGGTTTCTGCACGCGCTGAACTACTGCATGCTGCTGCCGGGGCCGGAGGCGCAGCAGCTTGCGACCTATATCGGCTGGCTG
>NZ_DASYMN010000066.1:0-22660 GCF_036009065.1 Bradyrhizobium sp.
AGGGGCTCCGGATGGTCAAAGTGGCCCGTTCGTGCGGTGCACCAAAAGCACCCGCGAGGAGTTTCCGATGATTGGTCTGGTACTTGTGACCCATGGGCGCCTTGCCGACGAGTTCAAGGCGGCGCTCGAACATGTAATGGGTCCGCAAAAGCAAATCGAAGCAGTTACGATCGGCGCCGAGGACGATGCCGATCTGTGTCGAAGCGACATCATCGAAGCGGTCAATCGCGTCGATAGCGGCGACGGCGTCGCCATTCTCACCGACATGTTCGGCGGCACGCCTTCCAACCTCGCGATCTCCTGCATGAGCCGGCCCAAGGTCGAAGTGCTCGCAGGCATCAATCTGCCGATGCTGGTGAAGCTTGCCAAGGTGCGCGAGGAGCGCCCGCTGCCCGACGCCATCGCCATGGCGCAGGAGGCGGGCCGCAAATACGTCACCATCGCCAGCCGGGTTCTCGCCGGAAAATGACCGACGACGCGGCTTCGCCGGGTGACGATACCGATTCCCAATCTCTGACAGCGGGCGCCGTGGTCCGGGAAATTCCCATCATCAACAAGCGCGGCCTTCACGCGCGGGCATCCGCCAAATTCGTCAAGATGGTCGAGCAATTCGACGCCGAGATTCTGGTCACGCGCGGCGGCGAGACCGTCGGCGGCACCTCGATCATGGGACTGATGATGCTCTCGGCGGGACCGGGCACCACCATCAGCGTCTCGGCGACCGGCGCGCAAGCCGAAGCGGCAGTCGCGGCGCTGGCCGAACTGGTCGGCAACAAGTTCAACGAGGAAGAGTAGCGTCGCGTGTCCCGGACGCGGTGCGGCATTCTTCATGCCGCTCCGCAGAGCCGGGACCGTACCAAACACAGAACCGTCATGGCCCGGGACAAGCCCGGGCATGACGAGAGAATTGTGCTCGGTAGGCCCCGGCTCTGCAGCGCACCGCTTCGCGAAGAGCTACGCGCTGCGCTGCGTCCGGGGAACGCAACAACCCGATCATTTCCCCGGCGGCGCGATCCAGATTTTCCACAATGTCGATGGTCCCGCGTGGCCATGGAAAAATCGCTGCGTGGTGATCGCCAGTCGCTCGGCGTTCTGCGCATTCGCTTCCATCCACGCCTCGCAAGTCGGCAGCCGATACTCCGTGGTGTCGCAGATGCCGATGAAGCCGAGCCGTTTTGCCTCTTCAAGCGAGGTCAGACCCGACGACCAGACTTCGCCGGGCGTGAAGGGCGCCGGATGGTCCGGACTGTAGAATGTGATCGGCTCGCCGATCTCGGTGGTTCCCGCCACCACCGCCCATCGGGTGTTGAAGCGCGCCCGCCAGGCTTCGGTCAATTCGCGCGCCAGGCTGGACCGCGAGGCGTAGGTGTTCGAAGCGTTGGGATTGCGCTCCATCTCATACGCGGCGATCAGCGGCGATGCGCCAAGCACCGCCAGTGTGATCACGAGCCAGATCGCGGTAATACGAAACAGCGCGATCTTCTGCATGCGCAACGCCGGGATCGCGACCAGTGCCAGCGGCGTCAGGAAGAACAGCGAGATACCCCAATCGGTCTTCATATAGACGGTGAAAATCAGCGCGCCGAGCGGTGGCCCGATGGCGACCACGCCCTGGATGATCCAGATGTTGAGGGCTTGCGAAACGTTCACGCTCGCGTTTGCGCGGCGCGACCATGCGCGCATGACAAACGCAAATGGCGCCCGCCATCGGCTCGGCCAGCACAGCGCCAGCGCGGCCAGCGCCACCGGTAGCGCAAGCAGCGCGAGATTGTGCCCGATGTAGCCGAGCACGAGCTGAACGTTCTGCGCGCGGCTCTCGAGGCCATAGACATCGCCGGCATAGGTCAGCGGCACGAAATCCACTTGCCGCAGCCACCACAGATGCGGCGTCATCGCCAGCACCAGCGTGGCGATGGCCACCCATGGCGCCGGCGAGCGCAGAAACACCAGGCGGGCGGGATGAACCAGCGCCGCCAACCCGACGGCGCCGATCATGGTCAGCACCCAGTATTTCGTCATCAGCGCCAGCGCGCCGGCAAGCCCCAGCCACATGCCGGCACGTACGGTGCGTTTATCGAACGCGTGCAGATACGCCAGCGCCAGCAGCGGCAACGTTACCAGCTGCAGCAGATCCGGATTGTATTTGAAGCCCTTGAAATTGAAGATCGGATACAGCGCCAGCATCACTATTGTGAAGAAGGCGCGGCGGCGATCGACCACGCGCAGCGCGACCAGCCAGCAGATCACCAGCCCGCAGCCGAGCGTCGCCATCGCCAGCGCGTAGGTCGACCAGTCGGCGACCGGAAACAGCTTGAACCACAGCCCCGCGACCCAGCCCGTGAGCGGCGGATGTTTTCCGTAGCCGAACTGGAATTTCTGGCCCCACGCAAAAGCTTCCGCGACATCCATATGGACATCCTGCGCCGCCTTGAGGTTCGCCAGAATCAGCGTCCACAGCGCCGCATGCGCGGTAGTAAAACCGATCACGAGCCAGAGGCTGGCTTTCGGATCGCTGGCGGACGCCGCCACCCACGCCGCCAGCCGCCGCATCCTGGGCCGGCGGCGCGCACGCGATGTTGCGGGCAAAAATGAAGCAGTTGTCATGCCTCACGCGTAGCGCGTTTTGGAGGGAAGTGGAATCAGCTTGGCGTGAAGATGAGGCCGTCAAACCGCCCCATTAAGGTTGCTGGACCCCGGCGCGAATGCTATCCCGCGCCCATGACCACAGGCCCGCTTTCCAACATCCGCAACTTCGCCATTGTCGCGCATATCGACCATGGCAAATCCACGCTCGCCGACCGCCTGATCCAGACCACCGGCGGCCTGGAGGCGCGCGAGATGAAGGAACAGGTGCTGGATTCGATGGATATCGAGCGCGAGCGCGGCATCACCATCAAGGCGCAGACCGTGCGGCTCAAATATCACGCCAAGGACGGCAAGGATTACATCTTCAATCTGATGGACACGCCGGGCCATGTCGACTTCGCCTACGAGGTGTCGCGCTCGCTTGCCGCCTGCGAGGGCGCGCTGCTGGTGGTCGATGCCAGCCAGGGCGTCGAGGCGCAGACGCTGGCCAACGTCTATCACGCGCTCGACGCCGGGCTCGAGATCGTGCCGGTGCTGAACAAGATCGATTTGCCGGCCGCCGAACCCGACCAGGTCAGGCAGCAGATCGAGGACGTGATCGGCATCGACGCCTCGGACGCGGTGATGATCTCGGCCAAAACCGGGCTTGGCATCGACGAGGTGCTGGAAGCCATCGTGCACCGACTGCCGCCACCGAAGGGCGACCGCGACGCCACGCTGAAGGCGCTGCTGGTGGACTCGTGGTACGACGTCTATCTCGGCGTCGTGGTGCTGGTGCGCATTGTCGACGGCGTGATGAAAAAAGGCCAGCGCATCCGCATGATGGGCACCAACGCCGCCTACGACGTCGAGCGCGTCGGTTTCTTCACCCCAAAACTGACGCCATCGGACGAACTCGGCCCCGGCGAGATCGGTTTTATCACCGCGGCGATCAAGGAAGTCGCCGACACCCGCGTCGGCGACACCATCACCGACGACCGCAAGCCGGTGACGCAAATGCTGCCCGGCTTCAAGCCGGCGATCCCGGTGGTGTTCTGCGGATTATTTCCGGTCGATGCCAACGATTTCGAGGTGTTGCGCGCGGCGATGGGCAAGCTGCGGCTCAACGACGCAAGTTTTTCGTTCGAAATGGAGACTTCGGCGGCGCTCGGCTTCGGCTTCCGCTGCGGCTTCCTCGGCCTGTTGCATCTGGAAATCATCCAGGAGCGGCTGCACCGCGAATTCGACCTCAACCTGATCGCGACCGCGCCGAGCGTGATCTACAAGATGCATCTGACCGACGGCAGCGAGATCGAGATTCACAATCCGATCGACATGCCGGACGTGGTGAAGATCGCCGAAATGGAAGAGCCGTGGATCGAGGCGACGATCCTCACGCCCGACGAATATCTCGGCAGCGTCCTGAAACTGTGCCAGGACCGCCGCGGTTCGCAGCAGGAGCTGACTTACGTGGGCGCCCGCGCCATGGTGAAATACGACCTGCCGCTCAACGAGGTGGTGTTCGATTTCTACGACCGGCTGAAGTCGGTCTCCAAGGGCTACGCCTCCTTCGACTATCACCTCACCGACTACAAGCCGGCCGATCTGGTCAAGATGCAGATCCTGGTCAACAACGAGCCGGTCGACGCGCTCTCGATGCTGGTGCACCGCCAGCGCGCCGAGGGCCGCGGCCGCGCCATGGTCGAGAAGATGAAGGAGCTGATCCCGCCGCACATGTTCGTGATCCCGATCCAGGCCGCGATCGGCGGCAAGATCATCGCCCGCGAAACCGTCCGCGCGCTGCGCAAGGACGTCACCGCAAAATGCTACGGCGGCGACATCACGCGAAAGCGCAAACTTCTGGAGAAGCAGAAGGAAGGCAAGAAGAAGATGCGCCAGTTCGGCAAGGTCGACATCCCGCAGGAGGCGTTTATCGCGGCGCTGAAGGTGGATAGCTAGAGGCCGGCGGTAGCGGTCTTGATTTGTAGGCAGGGCTGAAGTCATCATGACTACGCGCAAGCCGATTTCTTTAACAGCGCATGCCGAAGATGCAATTTTGGAACGAAAGATCGATGGGAACTGGATCGAAAGGACTGTTTGGAAGCCAGAATGGTATCATCCGGACCCACAACGGCCGGGCGTGGAGCGCCGATTTCGTGTCATTCCGGAGTTAGGCGGACGCGTGCTTCGCGTGGCATGCTTGGAAACCGCCGATGAAATCCGTATCTTGACAGTGTTCTTCGACCGGGATGCACGAGACCCATCATGAAGCCAACGATCAAATATCAGGCCGACGACAACGCCGCCTATATTCGGCTATCAGGCGGCGATATTCTGGAGAGTTCCGAGGTCGCACCGAACGTAGTGTTCGATTACGACGTCGATGGTCGCATCGTCGGAATAGAATTGCTTAACGCCCGAGCGCAGCTGTCCGCCGAGCTTCTGTCAGACGCCGCATAGATATTTGCCCGCGAAACCGTCGGCGCGCTGTACAAGGACGTCACCGCAAAATGCTACGGCGGCGACATTCACGCGAAAGCGCAAACTTCTGGAGAAGCAGAGGGAAGGCGAGAAGAAGATGCGGGAGTTAGGCAAGGTCGATATTCCGCAGGAGGCGTTTATTGCGGCGCTGAAGGTGGATGGGTGAAGGCTTTCCAACTTTACTGTCAACACCTTGCTGTCAGCAACGAGCGTTCCGCATCTTGTACGCCTCGGGGAAAGTTTGCGTCGGCGTACAGCTCTCTCGCGCGCCTGAGGTATGAGCAACCTGCCAGCCTATCCTTGTTTAAGACAGTATTTCCGAGCGAGACAAACGTCTGGCCAAGCCCTATTTTATCACCGATGCGCTCCTGTACCGCGACCGCCTTTTTATAACTCTCTTCAGCCATGGGCAGGTTACCCTTGGCGCGGTAAATGTCCCCAGCAGACCTTTGCGCTAGTGCAAGCCTTAA
This sequence comes from Bradyrhizobium sp., assembly GCF_036009065.1. GTDB lineage: Bacteria > Pseudomonadota > Alphaproteobacteria > Rhizobiales > Xanthobacteraceae > Bradyrhizobium. The sequence goes on from NZ_DASYMN010000066.1 coordinate 5,517, forward strand.
TTGATTGGCACCCGCTTGTGCTTCACTAATACTCATCTGAGCATACTGCTCTGCCTGATCAAGGATTCCTTGTCTGAGAGATAATCTCGAAAGATCATAATATGCCTTTGATAAGAGCGTCCTGTCTTTTGATTTCTTTGCGTAAGCTAGTCCGGCCTGAAATTGATCTGCTGCTTGCGGTAAACGACCAGCATCTGTTAATGCCTGACCAAGCATCGAACGTGCATTTGGATTATTAGGATCACATGTCACATACTGTTGGCATGCTTGAATTGCCGCCTCAACGCTCGTCTTAAACCCGTTAGTACATTCCGTATAATTTGCTACGCAGGCTTCCTTTTTCGGCAACGTAGCGTCGGTGGACGGTGTTCCAAGAAATTTGGTGATGCACTCGACATACAATTTGTATACAGTCGTCCGTTCTCCTTCAGGAAACAGTTTTAGAAATTCAGGAGCATTCTGCAATACAGCCGTTCCTTGAATTTTGGCTCCTTCATAAATGCTTTTTACCGAGCCTAGCAAGTCTGCTGACACGTTTAGATTCATGTTTGTTGCGCATGTCCCGAGCGCATTCATAAATTGCTCGGTCGATAGAAGAGTTGTTTGAGCAACGCTCGGGGTAGCCATGCTTATCCAAATCGCAAAAAGGAGGGCATTGAAAATAGTAACCTTCATTTTTTCTCACCTACTAATACAGAGAGGGCGCCGATCAATGCCGCTAAGGCGGTCTTAAACCCGTCGGCTGCTACCGTTTTTAATGTTTCACGAACTGAAGGCCCGACGAAATCGGCTGCGATAAAAAGACCAGCGCATAGCAAAACGAGAAACATAAATAAAGACACCGCGATCCATTGTCGGATTGACATATTAAGAGGTGCTCCACATCTCAGCGTTGTCGACTACATTCATGAAGACACCTTACGTTAGATTAGAAGTGTAGAAGCTTCAACCTTTGCTTGCAATGGAGCGGCTTGGAAGCAATGCATGCATCTTGCTTCGTTCCTTCCCGCGACTCCTGACACGACCAAAGTGGCAAAACCCTATGGCCGGCATTGAATTCTCAAGCGTAACATGTTACGTCTCGCCCATGGCCACGACCCCCAAAAAGGCAAAGCCCCGCACCCCGCAGCAGCGCATGGCGTCGCGGCGCGAGCGCTTGCGCGCGCAGGGGCTGCGCCCGGTGCAGTTCTGGGTGCCTGATATGCGCGATCCCAAAGTCGTGGCCGATATCCGCCGGCAGGCGAAACTGATGGCGAAGCACCCGGAGAATGACGCGATCGATAACTGGATCGAGCAGGTCTACGATTGGGAATCGTGGAAATAACGCGCGGCGATGTCGTGCTGATGGTCGCACCAAGCGACCTCGGGAGGCCGCGGCCCGGCGTCGTCGTTCAAAGCGATGAATTCGCCACGGACCTTTCGACAGTTTTCGTTTGTCCCGTCACGTCGGACCTTCAGGAAAAATTGCCCCTCCGGCCGCTGATCGAGGCGGCACTGGAGAATGGCCTCCGTCTTCGTTCCCAAATCATGACGGACAAGATGCTTGCGCTCCGCCGCGACCGCATTCGGCGGGTGATCGGCCGCATCGGCCCGCAAACGTCTGAACAACTCGACCGCGCGCTGCTTGTGGTTCTGGGTCTCACGCGGATTCCGGGTCTGCGCGACAAATCGCGCATCCCGGAATGACGGCCAGGTCCCTGTCTTGATCGGCGCCGACAGATGCCTTACCCCTGCATTGTCGCCGACCAGAAAACCAAAAACGCGCAGGATCCCATGAACAAGCCGCCCGGTTTCGACCTCGTCGAGCGCGCGCGGGCGCTTCAGCCCCTGATCGCGCAAGAGGCCGACGAGATCGAGCGGACGCGGCGGCTGACGGCGCCGGTGGTTGCGGCGCTGATCGAGAACGGGCTTTACCGGGCGCTGCTGCCCAAAAGCGCCGGCGGCGCGGAAGTTGCGCCCGAGATCTTCATGCAGATGCTGGAGGAAATCGCCAAGGCCGATGCCTCGACGGCGTGGTGCCTCGGCCAGTGCGGCGTCTGCGCCATGACCGCAGCCTATCTCGATCCCGATCCGGCAAACGAGATTTTCGGGCCTCCCGACAGCATCCTCGCCTGGGGCGCGATCGCGCATGAGGCGCACGCGGTGCCCGGCGGCTATCGGGTCACCGGGCGCTGGGATTTTGCCAGCGGCTCGCGGCAGGCGAACTGGCTCGGCGCGCATGTGCAGATCGTCGAGGCCGACGGGACGCGGCGGCGCAAGCCGGACGGCGCGCCGGAGGTGCGCACCGTGCTGTTTCCGATGACGAGTGCCACCATGTACGACGTCTGGGACGTGATCGGCCTCAGCGGCACCGGTACCGACTCTTATTCGGTCGACAATCTCTTCATTCCCGAGAAATTCGCAGCACTTCGCGACGAGACCATCGCGCTGCGCGAAAAGGGCCCGCTTTACCGGATCCTGACCTACACCATGTTCGGCCTCGGCTTCGCCGCGATCTCGCTCGGCGTGGCGCGCGCCACGCTCGACGCCGCCATTGATCTTGCGCGCGGCAAGGCGTCGTTCGGGATCAAGGCGATGCGCGAGAACAACGCCGTTCAGGGCTTGATCGGCCGCACCGAGGGCGATTTGCGCGCGGCGCGCGCCTTCCTCTACGGGACAGCCGGCGAGATGTGGCGCGATTTGACAAGCACGGGCGAACTGGCCGCCGAGCATCGCACCGCGCTTCGCCTGGCGTCGACCTGGACCATTCACCAGGCGGCCTCGGTGGTCGATGCCGCCTACCGCATGGCCGGCGCCACCGCGGTGTTCAGCGCCAACCCGTTCGAGCGCCGTTTTCGCGACATGCACGCCATCGCCCAGCAGATCCAGGCCCGCGAAAGCCATTTTGAGGACGTCGGCAAGGCGCTGCTGAGCGACGGCTCCAGCGCGCCGCTCACCACATCGCAGCGGGCTTGAAGCGACACTTTGTCACCTCTCCCCGCAGGGGAGAGGTCGAAGCCGGAGCCGGAGCGTAGCGTAGGCTTCGGGTGAGGGGTCTCTCGACGCACTCGGACTCCCGGAGAATCCCCCTCACCCGGATCGCATCTGACGATGCGATCCGACCTCTCCCCTGCGGGGAGAGGTGAAGAAACCGCTGAACGCAAATCCACAATGCTCACGCCGCCGTTTGTTTGCCGGCCGCCGCACCATCCTCCGCCACCAGTTTCTCCAGCGCCGCTTTCGAGGCGCGCTGTGTCGCAGCCAGCTTCTTCGCGGCAACCAGCGGCATCATCGCCCGGACCAGAGCTTGCGCGAACGCGTTTGCACTCTCCACCTTGGCGCTGCGCAGCGACAGATGCGTACCGCCGCCCGCGAGCGGCGTGAATTCCGCGGTCTGCCGGGCCACCGTGCCCATCGGCGTGCCGATGTGCCAGGTGACGTAGTCGAACGGCCGCCAGTCCACGATCTCGTGCACGGTGGAGTCCTTGCCGTGCGCGCAGTGCTGGACCGCGCCCGCAACGACACGCCCTCCAGCAAGCCCGGTCATGGTCATGCCGTCGAGTCCCTGCTGCCAGCGAATCTTCTTGTCGACATCGGTCAGGTAAGCCCAGGCGATGGCCGGCGGCACCGGCAGATCGACTTCCATCGATTCGAACGCCAGCGGTTCGTCGCGCTCGACGAAGACGCGGCGCGAGGCGCGCCATTTCGCAAACACCGGCGCAAGGTCGTAGATACGGCAGACGGTGTCGCCGAAATCGTCGCTGTGTTCGACGTGGGCAACCGCATTTGTAAAAAAATCCGGCAAGCCGATCGCGTCAGCGGCGGACTCGGTCACCAGCGCATAGGCCCTGATGCCGGTCGCCTTGGTGACCGAATTCTTCATCAGCCGGTGCAGCCGGATCACCTCGGGGCCCTGCAGCTCGCTCCGTCCCGCCAGCGTCTGCGTCGCATACTCGCCATGATGCAGGAAGAATTTCAGATCGAGGCTGCCCATGTTGCGGCAGGCATTGCAGGTGCACGTCGTGTTCAGCCGCATCGCGGCGAGCGTATTGGCAAAACTGCAATAGATGCGCTCGATGGCGTCGAGCGGAAACTGCCGCTGCGGCACGCTCAAGTCCGGCAGATGGGCCAGCGCCGCATCGCCCTGCAGATTGGACAAAGTGATCGGCGCCCTGATCTCGGCAAAGATGCTTTTGAACAGTGCGTCGAGCACGCCTTGCGCGTGCTCCAGCTCCGAAGAGGTCAGAAACACGGTGTAGCCGGTAATGTCGGCGATGAGGAGAAAGCCCTTCTGCGCCACGATCTCTGCCTTTCGATGGTGCGACGGGAAATACGGGCATTTTAGCAGAAAGTTGCGGGTGCCGGAGCGCCGGGACGTGCGGCGGCGCAAATCTCACGAGCTCGCGTCGCGAGACGGCGAGGCCGGCCCGCCCGCTCCCGCGCCGTTTCGCCGCAAGTGTCGAGCAAACTATCACTTGCATTTGCAACTCATTCGCAGTTGCATAAACAGCTGATATGCTGTTTGAGCAAGCCATTTTCCCGGGGCCTCCATGCAACTCACACCCTTTCGCTTCGCGCTCGGCGCGGCCGTCCTGCTCGGCATAGCCTCCGGCGGCGCTCGCGGCGGGCGATCTGGCGAGGCAGACGCCGATCGAACTGACCGTCGATCTCGGCTCGCCCGGCAAACACGAATTCGCGCCGAAGCAACTGCGTTTTGAGACCGGCAAGCTCTACAGACTGATCCTGCGCAATTCGAGCAGCGATCCGCATTACTTCACCTCGCATGCGTTCTCGCAGATGGTGTTCACGCGCAAGGTGCAGGTGACGCAAATCCAGGGCGGCAAGCCTGTAACACTCGCCGAGTTCAAGGGCGCGATCCGCGAGATCGAGGTCTATCCCGGACAGTCCGCCGAATGGTGGCTGGTGCCGATCGCAGCGGGGCACGCCAGCGACCTGCGCTGCGACGTCAAGACCGGCGACGGCAAATCGCACGCCGAACTCGGCATGACCGGCGAGATCGTCATCGAGTAACCAAGGCGTTTTCGAAAATCCGTTCCGCCGTTCCGCCTCCCATCCGGAACGGTGCGCGCAGCTGCGCGTTGCGATCCCAACGTCGGCACACACAGGGAGAGCACCATGCCGCGCGGCGACAAATCGAGCTACACCGGCAAGCAGAAGCGAATGGCCGAGCATATCGAGGAAGGCTACGAAAAACGCGGCCTGCCCGAAAAGGAAGCCGAGCGGCGGGCCTGGGCGACCGTCAACAAGGAAACCGGCGGCGGCAACAAGAGCGGCTCCGGACGCGGCGTCCCCGACACCAACGTTTCGGCGAAAAAGGGCGGCCGGATCGGTGGCCCGCGCGGCGGCAAGGCCTCTGCAAGCCGCCCGGCCGCGGCGCGCTCCCGTTCCGCGAAAAAGGCAGCCGCAACGCGCAAACGCAACGCGACGAAACGCTCGGCGAAGCGGAAGACGGGGCGGAAGAAGTAAGCGAGGTTTTCACCTCGCCCCGCTGGGGAGAGGTCGAAGCCGGAGCGCAGCGCAGGCTTCGGGTGAGGGGACTCTCCGCGGCGCTCAGGACTCGCGCAGAAGCCCCTCACCCGGATCGCATCTGCGATGCGATCCGACCTCTCCCCTTCGGGGAGAGGTGATCTGAACATCCGCGCCGACCCGAAGTCATCACACGCTAGTTGATCACGATCCGCGTGTAGCGCGGGCCATCGCGCGATACCAATGCGAACAGCGCCGCGGCATGCTGTGGATGCAGCCGCACGCAGCCATGCGAGGCGGGACCGCCGAGCCGCGACAGCTCGGTGGTGCCGTGAATGGCAAAGCCGTGATAAAAGAAGATCGAATGCGGCATTGGCGAATTGTAATATTTTCGCGAGAACCAGCGCCGCGCCATCATCTGTAAAGACCGGGAGGACGCGCCGGCACTGGCAGTTTGCGGTTAAGCTTAACCCGCCGCCTCTTCTCACCTGCTGATTTCGCGCACCGCTTGCGCTATAAAGAATGCCGATGAACCCCCGCCTGATTCTCACCCTGCTTCTCAGCTCCCTTGCCGCCGTCACTGGCTCTGCCGCGCTGGCGCAGGACAAGGGGAGCGTCGACGCAAAACCGTTGCCGCCGCTGGCTAACCCTGCCGATCCCAAACTCGGCGCCAAGGAATTGTTCGGCCGCAAGATATTGCCGGCGGCGATGCCGACGCGCGTGGTCGGCTTCTATGCCAAGGGCTGCATCGCCGGCGCCGAGTCGCTGCCGATCAACGGCGACACCTGGCAGGTGATGCGGCTGTCGCGCAACCGCAACTGGGCGCATCCCGATCTGGTCGCGCTGCTGAAACGGCTATCGGTCAAGGCGCACAAGGATGCCGGCTGGCCCGGAATTCTCGTTGGCGACATGTCGCAGCCGCGCGGCGGCCCGATGATCACTGGGCATGCCAGCCATCAGGTCGGGCTCGATGCCGACATCTGGCTGACGCCGATGCCGAACCGGAAATTGTCGCGCAACGAGCGCGAGGAAATGTCGGCGGTGATGATGGTGCGCGAGGACCGGCTCGACATCGACCCGAAGGTCTGGACGCCGACCCATCTTTCCGTGATCCGCGATGCGGCGCGGGAGCCGACCGTAGAGCGCATCTTCGTCAACGCCGCGATCAAGAAGGCGCTGTGCCGCGAGGCCAAGGGCGACCGCGGCTGGCTTTCCAAGGTGCGGCCGATGTACGGCCACGACTATCACTTCCACATCCGCATCAAGTGCCCGCCGGGCAGCGGCGCATGCGAATCGCAGCCGGCACCCGCGGAGAGCGAGGGCTGCAGCGCCGGCGACCTCGCCTACTGGTTCAAGGATTCGGTGCTGCATCCAAAGCCGCTGAAAATCCCGCCTAAACCAAAGCCACCGATGACGCTGGCGCAGCTGCCCGACGCGTGCAAGCAGGTGCTGGCGGCGCCCGACGCGAAGCAATAGCCAGGCGACGTCGCGGGGCCTTTGCTCTCAGGTCGATGATGCAGTAAGCTGACGATTGCGATCTCCCAAGCCTGCCGTAAGCACGCCTGGGATGGCTGGAACGGCGCTTCCGCCTGTCGCTTTCAATCGATGACCAACGCCTGAGTTGCGCGCGAACAGCGCCCGCGACCACGCACGGAGCGCCATCATGCATCGTTTTGCCGGTTTTTTCATTGCCCTTTCGATCCTGTCCGGATCGGCCTTTTCACCCGCGCTGGCGCAGGACAAGACGCTGACGGTGTTCGCCGCAGCGTCGATGAAGAACGCGCTCGACGATATCGATGCCGCCTACACCGCGAAGTCAGGCGTCAAGATCGTCGTCAGCTATGCCGCGAGCTCGGCATTGGCAAAACAGATCGAACAGGGCGCGCCCGCGGATGTCTTTGTGTCCGCCGACACCGACTGGATGGATTATGCTGCGGGTAAAAACAACATCAACGAATCGACGCGGATCAATTTGCTCGGCAACACCATCGTGCTGATCGCACCGAAGGATTCCAAAATCGACAAGGTGGCGATCGGACCGGGCTTTGATCTTGCAAAACTCGCCGGTGACGGCAAGATCGCGACCGGCGACATCAAGGCGGTGCCGGTCGGCAAATATGCCAAGGCGGCGCTGGAGAAGCTCGGCGCGTGGGCCGCGGCTGAGCCGAAATTCGCGATGGCGGAGAATGTACGCGCGGCGTTGCTGCTGGTGTCGCGCGGCGAAGCCGCGCTCGGCATCGTCTATTCGACCGACGCCAAGGTCGATCCCGGCGTCAAGATCGTCGGCACCTTCCCGGCGGATTTGCATCCGGCCATCATCTATCCGGTGGCGGGGACCACGACCGCGAAGCCGCAGGCCGCCGAATATCTCGCCTTCCTGCGATCCTCGGCAGCCAAGGCCATCTTCGAGAAATACGGTTTTACGTTTTTGGTCAGCCCGACGACATGACAACGTCATATCCTCATTGCGAGCCAACCGGTCGGCGCATAGCGCGGCCCGATGACAGGCTCCGCGAAGCAATCCAGGACCCCCTCCCTTCCCTCCCCCGCGAGCGGAGGAGGGTTAGGGTGGGGGGATTGCTTGGTCGCGAGGGCTCCTCGCAATGACGGAAGCGCCATTGCCGGGGTTGTATGTTTGACATTTCACCGACGGAATGGACGGCGATCCTGCTGTCGGTGCGGGTCGCGGTGGTCGCGACGCTGGTGTCGATGCCGATCGGCATCGCGGTGGCGTGGCTGCTGGCGCGGCGCGATTTCTGGGGCAAATCGGTTCTCGACGCGCTGATCCATCTGCCGCTGGTGCTGCCGCCGGTGGTGACGGGATATCTCTTGCTGCTGACGTTCGGCCGGCGCGGCCTGGTGGGCGCGTGGCTTGCCGATCACCTCGGCATCGTGTTCGCGTTCCGCTGGACCGGGGCGGCGCTGGCGTGCGGCATCATGTCGTTTCCGCTGCTGGTGCGCCCGATTCGGCTTTCCATCGAAGCGATCGATAAACGGCTCGAGCAGGCCGCGGGCACGCTGGGCGCGGCACCGTGGCGGGTGTTTACGACCGTGACGCTGCCGCTGGCGCTGCCCGGCGTGCTGGCCGGCATGGTGCTGGGCTTTGCCAAGGCGATCGGCGAATTCGGCGCGACCATCACCTTCGTCTCCAACATTCCAGGCGAAACCCAGACCATTTCCTCGGCGATCTATTCGCTGATCCAGACCCCGGACGGCGACACCGCGGCGCTGCGGCTGGTGATCGTCTCCATCGTCATCGCGATGGGCGCGCTGATCGCATCGGAATTTTTCGCACGCCGCGCTACCCAACGCCTGCATGGGAACTGACCATGCTGCGTGTCGAGGTCTTCAAACAGCTTGGCGAATTCTCGATCGAAGCCTCGTTCACCAGCGAAGGGCGCGTCACCGGCTTGTTCGGCGCCTCCGGCGCCGGCAAGACTTCGTTGATCAACATGATTGCCGGGCTGCTGCGGCCCGATCGCGGTATCATCGCCGTCGACGGCGAGATGCTCGAGGACACAGCGGCGCGCGTCCACATCCCGGCGCATCGCCGCCGCATCGGCTACGTATTCCAGGACGCACGGCTGTTTCCGCACCTCGATGTCAGCCGGAATCTCGATTACGGGCGGCGGATGAACGGCCTCGCGCACGATCCGGCCGAGCAGACCCGCGTGGTCGATCTGCTCGACATCGGCAAGCTGCTCGATCGCCGGCCGGGGAAACTCTCCGGCGGCGAGCGCCAGCGCGTCGCGCTCGGCCGTGCCCTATTGGCGCAACCGCGGCTGCTGCTGCTGGACGAGCCGCTGGGATCGCTCGACGAGGAGCGCAAGGCGGAGATCCTGCCCTACCTGGTGCGGCTGCGCGACGAAGCCAACGTGCCGATGGTCTATGTCAGCCATGACGCCGATGAAATGCGCCAGCTGGCGATGCAGATCGTGATGTTGAAGCGTGGGCAGGTGACAGCGTTCGGCGGCGCGGAGGTGTTGCCGGCCGCTCCTTTCTGAAGGTTAGGCTTCAACATTAGTTCGTCATGGCCGGGCTCGTCCCGGCCATCCACGCCTTTCCTTCGAAAAAGCAAGACGTGGATGCCCGGCACAGGGCCGGGCATGACGAGCTTTACTAAATGCCCGCCGCCGACTTCCATATCCGGGCCAGCTTGCGCTTGATCGATGCGCCGCGTGTAAATGGCACAACGTCCTCCTCGTCCTCCGGCAACCGCAGTCCGACCACATTCACCCGTCCGCCGCCGAGGCTGCGCGCGACCAGAACGATGGTATCGAGCGGCAGGGTTGCGCCTACCTTCGGCGCATGGTCGAGATGGACGTCGAAATAATCCGCCAGCGTCAGCTTCGACTGCTCGGCATCGATAGCGACGTCGTAGATGTTGGCGAGATCGCCGAGCGTGATCTCGCCGGACACGGTGAAATCGCCGAGCAGGTGCGGATCGGGCGCCGTGCTTGGCGCCATATCGACAAAGAAGCGGTCGAGCGCCTCGGCTTTTTCCGGCGGCGCCAGCAAATAAATGTAGTCGCCGGCCGCGACCGGCTCGGCCTCGGCGGGCGACAATATCTTCTCGTCGCGAATCACCAGCGTCGGCTTCGACCACGATGGAATGAGGCCGCGGCGCAGATACAGGCTTTTCGGGCGAACCGCATAGCCGACCAGTTGCTGCTCGAGCTGGCCGGGCAGATCCAGCTCGACACGGCGCGGCCCCCGATCGGAGCGCGGCAGCGCGACATGGAGCCGCCGGGCAGCCGCGGCCAGCGTCCAGCCCTGCAGCAGCAGCGAGATGATGACGACGACGAAGGCCACGTCGAAATAGAGATAGGCCTTCGACAATCCGACCAGCATCGGGATCGACGCCAGGAAGATCGCCACTGCGCCGCGCAGGCCGACCCAGGCAATGAACACCTTCTCCCGCCAATTGAACTTGAACGGCGCCAGACACAGAAACACCGCGACCGGCCGCGCGACCAGCATCAGCACGAAGGCGACGACCACCGCCGGACCGATGCTGCCGACCAGGCGCTGCGGCGACACCAAAAGGCCGAGCAGCACGAACATCACGATCTGCGCGAGCCAGGTCGCGGCGTCGAGAAAGGCCACCACCGAATTATGCGCGCGGGTCGGCCGGTTGCCGACGATGATGCCCGCGAGATAGACCGCGAGAAAGCCCGAGGCATGCACGATCTGCGCGCCGCCGAAAATCACCAGCGCCGCGGTGGTGACGAACGGCGCGTGCAGGCCCTGCGGCAGCGCGACGCGGTTCAGCCCCAGCACCACCAGCCGGCCGCCGAGCACGCCGACGATGGCGCCGAGCACCGCCTCGCGGGTGAATTCCAGCATCACATGCGCGACCGAGCTTTCGCCGATCGAAATCAATTCCACCAGCATCAAGGTGAGAAACACCGCGAATGGATCGTTGGTGCCGGATTCGACCTCCAGAGTCGCACCGACGCGCGGACGCAGCCGCAGACCCTGCGCATGCACCAGCAGGAACACTGCCGCGGCGTCGGTCGACGCCAATACCGCTCCCGCCAGCAGCGCTTCGGTCCAGTTCAGGTCGAGCGCGACTTTGGCGACCGGCGCCGTGATCAGCGCCGTCAGCAAGACGCCGACCGTAGCCAGCACTACTGACGGCGCCAGCACCGTCTGGATGCTTTGAAACCGCGTTTTGAGGCCGCCGTCGAACAGGATCAGCGCCAGCGCCACCGATCCCACAAGATAGGTGGTGTGCACATCGTCGAAGCGCAGCTGGCCGGGTCCCGCGTCGCCGGCCAGCATGCCGATCACGAGAAACACCAGCAGCAAGGGCGCGCCGAAGCGCAGCGCCAGCAGGCTCGACAGGATGCCGGCCATCACCAGAACCGCGCCGAGAAGAATGGTTATGCTGACCTGATCGAGAGAAGCCATGAACCTCCGCAACAAAAGCAAAACCCTGCAATTGCATCCTTATCGTCGCCACACTTCGACGCCAACCCATTTCTGCCGTAGGGTGGGCAAAGGCGCGTCTTCGCGCCGTGCCCGCCATCTTCCTCGCGGTTGGTAATGGTGGGCACGCAACGGGGCGCGGCGCGCCCTGTTGCTTTGCCCACCCTACGTTGTTTGCAATTCTGATGTGTTGCCGCGATGGCGCGAATCCCGCGTCTGTGGGAATCTAACGCAGATTCGAATCAAAGTGATGGCGGGGCCGCGCTCCCGTTCGAGACGAGATTTTGACGATGATCGATTTGGGCGAATTCCACGAATTGTTGCAGAGCGCGGCGCGCTCGGTCGGCGCCGAGGTTACTTCGCCCTGGTTCTATCTGCAGCTTGGCCTGATGCTCGCCGCCGCCGGGGTCGCATTCGGCGTCGGCGCCGCGGTTCGCTCGCGCATCGACATGACCTCGCTGGCCATGGGCTGGCCGGCGCCGCTGCGGCTGTTCATGCGGGTATTGATCGGCAGCGCCTCGACCGCGGCATTCGCCATCCTAATGATCGTCGCGCGCGGGATGATGCTGGCATCGACCTGGCCGAGCCGCAGCTATCTGCTCGAGGTCTCCGCCAAGCTCGCCATCGCCTGGCTAATCATCCGCCTCGTCACCAGCGTGATCCGCAACGAATTCGTGGTCCGCGTGGTGTCGCTGGCGGCGTGGCTGGTCGCGGCGCTCAGCATCATCGGGCAGCTGGAGCCGGCGATCAACGCGCTGGATTCGGTGGCCATAGAGCTCGGCGGACTGCGGCTGACGCCGCTGCTGCTGATCAAGCTCTCGGCCTTGCTCGCGGTGGCGCTCTGGCTAGCCAACATCGCCAGCAAATTTCTCGAAGGCCGCATCACCCAATCCCACGACCTGACGCCGTCGATCCAGGTGCTGCTGATCAAGATGGTGCGGCTGGGGCTGATGGTCCTCGCCATCGTCACGGTGTTGAGCGCGGTCGGCATTAATCTATCGGCGCTGGCGATCTTTTCCGGCGCGGTCGGCGTCGGCATCGGTTTCGGCCTGCAGAAGATCGTCGCCAATTTCATTTCCGGCGTCATCCTGCTGGCGGACAAATCGGTCAAGCCCGGCGATCTCGTCACCATCGGCGACAGCTCGGGGCGCATCAGCGCGATGAACACGCGGTATATTTCGGTGGCCGCCGGCGACGGCCGCGAGTTCCTGATTCCCAACGAGGACCTGATCACCCAGAAGGTGGTGAACTGGACCTACACCGACAAGAACACGCTGGTGAAAGTCAATTTCAGCACCAATTACGACGCCGATCCGCGGCTGGTGTGCAGGCTGGCGGTGGAAGCCGCCGAAGCGTCGCCGCGCGCCACCCAGGGCAAGGCCCCGAACTGCATCCTCACCGACTTCGCCGAGGCCGGCATGAAGTTCACCCTGACGTTCTGGATCTCCGATCCCGACGGCATGGACAAGGTCAAGAGCGACGTGATGCTGACGCTGTGGGACGCCTTCAAGCACGACGACATCCGCGTGCCCTACCCGGTCCGCGAAATCCGCATCCGCGGCGGCGCGCTGCCGGCGGGGACGACGGTGGAAGTGCCGGGGTGATATCTCGTGCCCCGGACGCAGCGCAGCGCGCAGCACTTGCGAAGCGGTGCGCTGCAGAGCCGGGGCCCCGGTTTGCGCAAGGAAAGAAACCGGGGTCCCGGCTCTGCGGAGCGGCATGAGAATGCCGCACCGCGTCCGGGACACGGAACTATCGTTCTTGCACTGCCCGCTCCGATCATTAAATTAGGGCATCAAATCACGCCTCAAAAAACCCATTCCCGCCGAGCATGCCCCGCCGATGAGCTACGTCGAAGCCTCCGAGACCTCCCAGCGCAAGACCGGGCAGATCAAGCTGCACGGGCCCGCCGGCTTTGCCGGCATGCGCAAGGCAGGCGCGCTGGTGTCGAAATGCCTCGATGAACTGACCGACATCGTCAAGCCGGGGGTGCTGACCGCCAGAATCGACGATTTCGTCCGCGAATTCGCCTTCAGCCACGGCGCCTATCCCGCCACGCTGATGTATCGCGGCTACCGCTATTCGACCTGCACCTCGATCAACCACGTGGTCTGCCACGGCATGCCCGGCGACCGGGTGCTGAAGGAAGGCGACATCGTCAACATCGACGTCACCTTCATCGTCGAGGGCTGGTACGGCGATTCCAGCCGGATGTACGCGCTGGGCGCAATCGCGCGCAAGGCCGAGCGGCTGATCGAGGTGACCTACGAGGCGATGATGCGCGGCATTGCCGCGGTAAAACCCGGCGCCACCACCGGCGACATCGGCCACGCCATCCAGAGTTTCGTCGAGCCGCAGGGCATGAGCGTGGTGCGCGATTTCTGCGGCCATGGCCTCGGGCGCATGTTCCATGACGAGCCGAACATCATCCACATCGGCCGCCCCGGCGAGGGCGTCACGCTGAAACCCGGCATGTTCTTCACCATCGAGCCGATGATCAATCTCGGCAAGCCGCATGTCAAAATCCTGTCCGACGGCTGGACCGCGGTGACCCGCGACCGCTCGCTATCGGCGCAGTTCGAGCACTCGGTCGGCGTGACCGCGAGCGGCGTCGAGATTTTTACGCTGTCGCAGCGCAGTAATGAGAAGCCGCTCGCTCCGGCCATGACATTCACGACTTGATCGGCACGGCTACAACCTATCGGCGGTTGCAAATGCCATCCGGCGCGGCATGGTACCAGCACTCCACGAGCGTGTTGGCGCCCGATGCCCGCAGAAACCAGCAGCACATCAGACCAGTCCGGCTTTGACGAAGAACCGCATTATCACGGCCATCGCGAACGGCTGCGCCGGCGCTTCCGCGGCGCAGGCGCCGGTGCCTTAAGCGATTATGAGCTGCTGGAAATGGTGCTGTTCCGCGCCATTCAGCGACGCGACGTAAAACCGCTGGCGAAATCGCTGATCGGCAAGTTCGGTTCGTTCGCCGAAGTCGTCCACGCGCCGGATACGCGGTTGCGCGAAATCAGCGGGCTCGGCGAGGCCGCGATCACCGAAATCAAGCTGATCGCGGCGGCTGCAAGCCGCGTCGCCAAGGGGCAGTTGAAGGCGCGCACCATGCTGTCGTCATGGACCGACCTGATCGACTATTGCCGCACCGCGATGGCGTTCGCCGACAAGGAGCAGTTCCGCGTGCTGTTCCTCGACAAGCGCAACCAGCTGATCTCGGACGAGTTGCAGCAGGTCGGCACCGTCGATCATACCCCGGTCTATCCGCGCGAAGTCATCAAGCGCGCGCTGGAACTGTCGGCCACCGCGATCATCCTGGTTCACAACCATCCCTCCGGCGACCCCACCCCGTCGCAGGCGGATATCCAGATGACCCGCGCCATCGTCGACATCGCAGGTCCCCTCGGCATCGTCGTGCACGACCACATCATCGTCGGCAAGAACGGGCATGCCAGCTTGAAGGGGCTGAAGCTGATTTAGGACGATGCCGAATTGCTCTTCACGGTTGGCGTTTACGAATTGAAGGTGTTGTGGCTACGTTTGAGAAGCAGACATGACGCGCCTGCCTTACTTAGATCGTGCAGTCGTGCCTGAGGCCAAGATCATAAACTATTTGTTGAGCGTCAGCCACTCCAGCGGTCGCGCGAAAGCACGTTTCCTCAAGGGCTTCGGGTTTCGTGACCAGGATTGGCTGACATTGCGCGAAGCCATAGTTGCCCACGCAAGGACAAACGATATCACTGCATCGCATCGAACCCACTTCGGAACCAGATACGAGATCGACGGCCCGCTGCCAACTCCTGCGGGTCGTACCCCAATCGTACGTGTGGTATGGTTCGTGGAGGCGCAGGAAAATGTCCCGCGCTTGGTGACCCTAATCCCGAGGAGGATTGGCACAGATGATCAATGAATTGGACCTTGTTGTATTGAAGCGTGACTTGCCCACAGAGCGACTAACTGCTGGTGATGTTGGCACCGTCGTGCTGGTGCATCAGGAAGGCGCAGGATATGAGGTCGAGTTCACGACTCTGTCTGGCGATACCGTTGCCGTCGTGAACCTCGCCGCGTCCGACGTGCGTCCGGTCGAGGCGCGCGAGATCGTACATGCGCGCGCCGTCAGCTGATACGGCCGCACCGCGCCATAAGAAGCGGCGGGCACGCCGTCACTGCCTCAGCAATATCAGCGGATCGACGCTGTCGGGCACGCGGCGCCATTGCGCGTTATCGTCGGCCTGGAAGCGCCAGGTTTCGCCGCCGGCCGACAGCAGCAGCAACTCGCCGCGCTCCAGCCGCCACATATTAGGTGCAAAAGTTGCGACAAACGGATCGCATCTCGGCTTGAGGAACACCTGGAAATTATCCGCGGTCGCCTCGGTGTTGGTCAATGTCAGACCGCAGATCGGGCGGCCATTGCCGCGCACCATCGCCCAGTCGCCGATCATCTGGTCCATCGATTTCGCCAGCGAGCGGGCGGCCGCGAGGTTTTGCAGGATGTAGATGCCCTCGCCGCTCCGCAGGCCCTCAAATATCCCGCTCTCGACCTCGGTAAAATCGATCACCGGCTGGCCCGCGGCGTCCTGCAGCCGCACGATGTCGCCAAGGCCCCTGATGCTCCATGCGGCGATGTCCTTGGTGAACGGTAGCGCCGCGGCACAGCCCGGCTCCAGCTCCAGCTTCAGGCCCTGCGCCGGGCCGTCCTTCAACGTCACCACGCAGGTCTTGCTGCGTTCGGTGGTGGAGAGCTCCCATTGCCCGATCATGGCTTTCTTCAGCGAATTGGCGTCTTGTGCATGCGCCGGTGAAGTTGAAACGAGCAACGAGAAAACAAGCGCCGTCATTGCGAGCGAAGCGAAGCAATCCAGTGCCGCCGCGCGAAGACTGGATTTCTTCGTCGCTTCGCTCCTCGCAATGACGAACGAACCACCCATCATCAGCGCCCCTTCGCCGGGGTTTCCGCGACCGGCGTCAGCGGCGGCTTGCCGGCGAACCAGGCTTTCAGGTTATCGACCACCAGCTGGTCCATGGCGTTGCGCGTCACCACCGAGGCCGAGCCGATATGCGGCAGCAGCACCACGTTCTGCATCGCCTTCAGTTCGTCCGGCACCGTCGGCTCATTGGCGAACACGTCGAGGCCCGCGGCGAGAATGGTGCCGGACTTGAGCGCCGCGATCAAAGCCGGCTCGTCGACCACCGAGCCGCGCGCGACGTTGATGATGACGCCGCGCGGCCCCAGCGCCTTCATCACGTCGGCATTGATCATATTCGCGGTGGACGCGCCGCCGGGCAGGATCAGCACCAGCGTATCGACCGCCTTCGCCATCTCGATCAGATCGGGATAGTGCTTGTAGGAGACCCCCTCGGCGGGATTACGCGAATGATACACCACGGGAACGCGGCACGCGTCCAGCCGGCGCCCGATCGCCTGGCCGATGCGGCCCATGCCGACCATGCCCACTTTACGGTCGCGCAGCGAGCCGACGCTCAAGGGAAACTGCTGCGTGGTCCACAGCCCGGAGCGCAGATAGCGGTCGGCCTTGACGAATTCGCGTAACGTGGCGATCAAGAGGCCGAGCGCGATATCGGCGACTTCCTCGGTGAGCACGTCGGGCGTGTTGGTGATCATGATGTTGTGTTCAGCCGCGTAAGTCGCGTCGATGTGGTCGTAGCCGACGCCAAAACTGGAGACGATTTCGAGTTTTGGAAACTGCGCCAGCGTGGCCTTGTCGCCGCGCACCGTATTG